>JAICPX010000242.1 GCA_025929635.1 Chitinophagaceae bacterium | reverse complement strand
CAATATTGAAAAAGACTGGAACTGGATAAGCAAACACAATACAAAAGGAGCGAAAATGCATAATATTTCCAATAAAACCTGTTTGCTTGCGGTGCAGGGCCCTAATGCTACAAAGATCCTCCAGCCATTAACAGCAATGGATATTCTCAATTTGAAGTATTATACTTTTGTAAAGGGAACATTTGCCGGCGTGGATAACGTGCTGATCAGCGCGACAGGTTATACAGGTGCAGGCGGCGTTGAAATATACCTGGAAGACAAAAATGGAAATGCTGATAAAATCTGGGATAAGATCTTTGAGACCGGTGGTCCGCAGGGCTTAAAACCAATTGGCCTTGGAGCAAGAGATACCTTACGATTAGAAATGGGTTTTTGTTTGTATGGAAATGATATTGATGATACTACTTCGCCACTGGAAGCGGGACTTGGATGGATAACCAAATTCACAAAAGAATTTACTGCAAAAAATATTCTGGAAAAACAAAAGGCAGAAGGTGTAAAAAGAAAGCTGGTCGGATTTGAAATGATCGATAAGGGAATTCCCCGTCATCATTATGACATCAACGAAGCAGCTGGTAATAAAATAGGGTATGTAACATCAGGCACCCAATCACCATCATTGCAAAAAGCGATAGGGATGGGATATGTAGGCGTTGAGCATTCATCGATCGGTTCAGAAGTTTTCATTGCGGTAAGAGACAAACTACTAAAAGCAAAAGTTGTTAAGATACCTTTTGCATAAGTTACAGATCATCGAAAGCGGTTTGATTTTTGCGTAATTTGATGCCGTACATCGGACATCTCCGAAGGAGTCCTTTGGACTGACATCGTACATTCATTCTTCGCTATGCCAACACTTCATTTAACTTCATTTATTGCCGCGCCGCAGGACATCGTCTTTGACCTGAACCGGAACGTGAGTCTTCATAAGATTGCAATGGAACATGTAAAGGAAGAAGCGGTGGGTGGCATCACTTCCGGGTTGATCAATAAAGATGATACAGTGACCTGGAAAGGAAAACATCTTTTTAAAACAAGATATTTCACTTCAAAGATCACAGAAATGAAGCCGTATGAATCATTTACTGATAAAATGATGAAGGGCGATTTTAAATCCTTTGAGCACCAGCATTTTTTTAAACCTGCAGCCAATGGAACGATTGTAATTGATATCATCACTTATGAAACTCCTTATGGCTGGGTGGGTAAATTGGTAAATAAATTCTTTCTCCATTCTTACCTGGAAAAAATAATCAATCACCGGAACAAGGTGATCAAACAATACGCGGAGACTGAAAAGTGGAGAGCATTGCTAAGTAACCGCAGATAATAAGTCAGTCAGCGAATTTTGCATTTACTCCTTTCCCTTTTATTTTTTGAACAATACCTATATTCAAATTGGCCACTTCATTATTAATGTTGGCATATAGTTCTAAAGAACTTTCGTTCATCAATCGAATCATCTCCTTCATAGCTTCCATGTATATTCTTTCTTTGGGCCAGTTATTGCCCTCCTCGCTAAAACACGCACAATGATGATCAAAAAGCTGCCAAAAAGTATGCTCATGCTTCTCAGTTGAGTGGATACCAGGTACGTGTTCAGAGATGATTTGCAAATGATAAGTGTCGTACGGACCCTTGATCAATTTTTTCGTTGCAGCTTCAATTGTTATACGTGCAGCTGCCAGTGCCCTTTGGTATGGGATCAAATCTGGCTCACCGGTGTCCAGAGGATTTACGTTGAGACTATCTTCTAAAGATTCATCGATACTTCGTGCCTGTATTGGATTTTTATTTAACCAATTGAGGTCGGCCGATGAAAAGATATCTTTTTCCATAGTATAATTATTGGAAGATCTCGTAATCTAACAAAAACAGGATCGGTATCAATACCTCTTTCATAATATTTTTTTAAAACTTACTTTTGTCCGAATTCAATATTAATGAATAATACAAAGCCCACCCTTTTCACTTCTCTTTCACCCGCCCTTCTTCACTTATACGAAGTCAACAATAGCGTTGTTGTTATTATAGATGTGCTTCGGGCAACTTCTACAATTGCAGCTGCACTATACAACGGCGCTAAATGCATAATACCAGTTGATAGCGTTAGTCGGTGCATTGAAATAGGAAAACAGATTGACGGGATCACGGCGGGTGAAAGGGATGGCAAAGTAGCGGAAGGTCTTGTTTACGGCAACTCGCCTTTTGAATATCCCAGGGGATTTGTTGAAGGAAAGACGCTCGTGCTAACTACCACAAATGGTACGCGGTTACTTCAAATGGCATTAGACAAAGGAGCAAAAGAAATTGTCACAGGATCATTTCCAAATCTCAGTGCAGTATGTGATCATTTGATCGATATGAAGCAAAATGTGATTCTTGGTTGCGCGGCATGGAAGGATAGAGTGAATATGGAAGACATGTTGTTTGCAGGGGCGATAATTTCCAATATCGGCCGTCATTTTTCTATCAACTGTGATTCTTCACATCTTGCCGAGGCTACTTATAAAAAGGCCGCGAAAGATCTATTTGGTTTCATGAAAAAGAATAATGCATCACACTATCACCGGCTGATGGGATTTGGATTGGAAAAGGATATTCGCTATTGCTTAACCCCGGATCAGGCAAACGTTTTACCAATATATCGTGACGGAAAGTTGGTGCTGAAGTCTGAGGTCTGAGGTCGGAAACCAGCAACCAGAATCCAGAATCCAGAATCCAGAATCCAGAATCCAGAATCCAGAATCCAGAATCCAGAATCCAGAAATTTATCCGCGAACAAAACTCATAAAGATACTTCTTTTATCAAGCACTTTCATCCAACTGGTAAATAATTTATTTCTCTCTTTATCAATGGAAATGCGCAATACATTCCTTTATTTTTGCAGATTGCCCAATTTGGAATTCTAGATTTATCATTTACGATCCGGATCACAATCATCGTATTTTTTAAATCTAAAATCCGAAATCTAAAATCTAAAATCGTCTTGGCCTTACCTCATCTACTAAAGTACGTATATACCCATGGAACTGACGAAGTGATCCGTCGCGGAAAAAAAATTCATGCAATTGGTTTTGTTGAGTTGGTTGAGTATGACAATCTCTTTGGATCGGCCGTATTTCGGGTAAAGGATGACAGCTATTCCACTTTCTACAAAGTTTATATTCAGAAAATAAATGACCCGCAGCATGTCTCGCTGCGTTGTGCTTGTCCATACAACCTCGGAGATATTTGCCGTCACGAAGCCGCTTCGCTTTTCCAATTGCAGGAGTTGCTTGACAAGAACCTTTTGAAAACAGGCGTATCGACATACGATCAACGGCATACTGTTGCTAAAATGAAGTTCATAGATCTTAAAACCCTTCGGCTTCTTTCATCACAGGCCACCTACCAGGAAGCTGAAAAATATTTGCGAACGCATCGTGCAAACATTGAATCGGCAAAAGATGAAACGGTAAAAGCATCTGTAGACATTGATGGAAAGAGTTATAAGGTTATTATTAAAAAGAATGAGGAAAGAAATTTTGATACAAGTTCAGACTATGACGACCCGGATCATCCATTGAGCTTGCCCAAAGTGATCGTACTTCTCCAATTGTTAAATGCTCATGGCCCTCATTACTTTGACAGCATTCGCAACTGGGATAAGGAAAAGAACAAATTGCTTGAAATCTATGGCTATTCATTAAGCGATGACCTTTCGGGCAAGTTTGAGTTTACTTATAAAGACGGCAAACCATTTTTGCGGGTATTAGATACGAGTATAAAAAGGGTAAATACAACCGTTGCATCTCCACCAAAACCTGTCGTATTCCAGGAAGAAGTTTTTACAGAAGCCATTCCAAAAGCTGCAACTCCTGCGATTACGCATCGTCTCGGCACTGTTATAAATTTTAATAAGAAGAATTATCCCTATTTCACTATTGATGCGATCTGCGGCGAAGCGGATGATAGCGCAGAAGTGTTTCCTGGTAAGGTTGAAAAACTTGATCTTTCAAAATATGTAGAGACGGATAGTTTCAGCGAAGAGGATAAGCAATTATTGAATGTTATAAGGAAAATACAGGAGCCGGAGATCAGTAAATACATAAGCCGCAACTCACCGTTTTCTGGTATCTGGGAGAACATCATTCACCAGGAAGAAGATGACCTGCCAGAAGATACCCGCGCACTCGTCAGGGAGTACCTTTTTCCTAAACTGAAAAAACTTTTTTCATCAGTAACTGCGAAAGGGCTGATATTTCAACTTGTAAAAGGTAAAACTTTCCGTACCGGCAATCTGCTGCCGGTGAATGTTTCTGATGAGGAAATAAAACCATCGTTTGAGGTTGTAAAGAACAATGGCAATTTCGAGATAAAAGCCAATGTAAAGGCTGGTGGTCTTTTGCATGAGTTGAAAGACAATGAAGCAGCAACGCCCCTGTTCTTCCTGTACAACCACCAGTTATTTGTTTGGAAGGATCAGCATGCGAGCGAAGTGGCAGAGAACTTTTTTCCTTCGGGTATCAAAAGAACTTCGGCAGAAAATTGGGGCGAAGTGTTAAAAAAAGAAGTGTTGCCATTGACAAAAGAGTACAAAGTGAGCTTTGATAAGTCTCTTCTCCAGGAAATAAAAGATGGTAAACCCGACATCAGTTTATACCTGGCTGAAAAAGGCGATTATCTTTTATTTCAACCCATATTTTCATACAAAGGATACGCGACTACGGCAAGGGAGAGAGATGAAGTGGTAGTGCCTGCTGGTGACAAAGTGATCATTGTACATAGAAACCGGCCCGCTGAACAGGAATTCATTGCTAACATGCAGAACCTGCATAGCAATTTTATCTACCAGGAAGATACCCAGGCATTGGCATTAAAAGGGACCGATGTACTGAAAAATAATTGGTTCTTTTTGTTTGTTGATGCAATGAACGAAATGAAGACGCCGGTCCATGGTTTCGATGCGTTGAAGAATTTCCGGTTTAACACGGCAAGGCCTTCCACCAAGATCTTTATTAACAGCAATACCGATTGGTTTGATGCAAGAATTGATATTGTTTTTGGCGACCAGCAGGTAAGTGTTGCAGAAGTGAAAAGAGCATTGGCCAATAAACAACAATTTGTTCAACTAGGTGACGGTACACTTGGAATTCTTCCCGAAGAATGGTTAAAAAAATATTCATTGCTTTTCCGTGTTGGCGAAGGAAAAACAAATCAACTCAAGCTGAGCCGCTATCACATGAGTGTGATCGATGAGCTTTATGAGAACCGTGATGAAAATGAATTGGTATTAAAACTGGAAGAAAAGTATGAGAATCTTAAAGAGTTCAATAAAATAAAAGAAATCGATCTGCCGGAACAGTTACAGGGTACGTTACGTCCTTACCAGGTTTCGGGCTATCATTGGCTGAACTATTTAAGTGAAGTAAAATGGGGCGGTATCCTGGCTGATGATATGGGGTTGGGCAAAACGGTGCAGGCCCTGACATATATGCAACATTTTAAGAATGTTCACGGCAAATTACAGGCAATGGTTGTTTGCCCGACCACCTTGATTTATAATTGGGAGAATGAAATAAAGAAATTCACGCCCAAACTCACCTATTACATTCATCATGGAGCTGCAAGGTCACGAGACAAGGAAAAGTTTGCCAGCCACGATGTCATCATTACCACCTATGGCACGTTGCGAAGTGATATTAAATTGCTCGTAACACTTGAGCTTGATTATTTATTGCTTGATGAAAGCCAGGCCATAAAAAATCCACTGAGTAAGGTTACAAGGGCCGCTTCACTGCTTAATGCAAAACATCGTTTGTGTATGAGCGGTACCCCGCTGCAGAATAATACGTTTGACATTTTTGCACAAATGAATTTCCTGAATCCAGGCATGCTAGGCAGCATGGAATTTTTCAGACAGGAATTTGCAATTCCCATCGATAAGTTTGGTGAGCAGGATAGAAAAGAACATTTGAAAAAAATATTGTACCCATTTATTCTTCGTCGGACAAAAGAACAGGTTGCAAAAGATCTTCCGGATAAAACAGAGACCATCCTTTATTGCGAAATGGAAGATGAGCAGCGAAGTATTTATGATGCCTATCGAAATGATTATAGAAACCAGATCCTGGGAACTATAGAAACGCAAGGCATACACAAATCGCAGCTTACGATATTACAAGGCTTGATGAAACTTCGCCAGATTTGTGATTCGCCGGCAATACTAAACGAAACGGAGAAGTTCGAAAATCACTCCATCAAGCTTGATGAATTATCAAGGGAGATCGTTGAAAATATCGGCAATCATAAAGCCCTGGTATTTTCCCAATTCCTCGGCATGCTGGCATTGATCAGGGAGAAACTGGATCAACTGGGTGTGAAGTATGAATATTTTGACGGAAGCACATCGGCGCCGGATCGTGAAAAAGCTATCCAGAGTTTCCAGAATGATGAGAGTAAAAGAGTGTTTTTAATTTCATTAAAAGCCGGTGGCGTGGGTTTGAACCTGACGGCAGCCGATTATGTTTATATCGTTGATCCATGGTGGAATCCTGCTGTAGAGCAACAAGCTATTGACAGAACACACCGTATCGGCCAGGATAAAAATATTTTTGCTTACCGCATGATCTGTGTTGATACGATCGAAGACAAGATCATACAACTCCAGGAAAAGAAAAGAGCATTGGCAAGAGACCTGATCGCTGATGACACTACATTTGTGAAGAGCCTGACAAGAGAAGATGTAGAATATTTGTTCAGCTGATTTTAGTAATTTGGACTATGGTTTTTGTTGGATACTTAATATCGATAGCACTTTATGCTTTCAATATTTGGTTAATCTCCAGACGTATTTTGCCCAGTCCACATTTAAAACGCATTGAGAAGATTTTCCGGACAGCTTTATT
>JAICPX010000448.1 GCA_025929635.1 Chitinophagaceae bacterium | reverse complement strand
ATGGAGATCATTGATAAATTTCGTAACAGCAGGATTGAGTATACGATTAGAGGAAGTGAGATCAGTTTTTAGATTGCTTCGGCCTTGGTTAATTATTGTTGTCAGTGTACCGGAATAGCCAGCCTCGCAATGACGGGCGGCCTCGCAATGACAGGCGGTCTCGCAATGACGGGTGGCATCGCTGTGAAGGTAGACGGTCTCGCAATGACGGGTGGCATCACAATGACGGGAGACGGTCTCGCAATGACGGGTGATGGCTTTGCAATGTTGCGATTTCGCAATAGCGAAGCACCATCGTGAGTGTAAACGCCGCTTTGCGCGGAAAATCTCGTCCTTGCGAGGAGTGCCAGGAGATGAGAACATTTAGTTAGCTGACGCGGCACGACGAAGCAAACTAAAAAATGAGCAAACGCCAATCCACGCTCAATAGCGAACAGGACGTTGAACGGAGCGTCGCAAGGGACGATCAACAGAATTGCTATAGTTGACCACATAAAATAAAAACTCATGAAAAAATGGTTGTTTCTATTCGTCATTGCATTTGTAATAAATGCCGATGCACAGGACACAAAATCCGATAGCTATCGGATGAAAACCTTCATCGATGGACTGATGAAGAAAATGACATTAGACGAAAAGTTGGGACAATTGAACCTGCCGGGCTCTGGTGATATTGTTACAGGGCAAGCGTCGAATTCCGATATCGGTAAGAAGATCAAAGAAGGAAAGGTGGGTGGCTTGTTCAATATAAAATCGCTTGAAAAGATCAAGGCCGTCCAAAAAGTAGCTGTTGAAGAAAGCCGATTGAAAATTCCTTTGATCTTTGGCATGGATGTGATCCATGGTTATGAAACCGTTTTTCCTATTCCATTGGCTTTGAGTTGCAGCTGGGACATGAAAGCGATTGAGCGCAGTGCACAGATCGCAGCATCTGAAGCCAGTGCTGATGGAATTTGCTGGACATTCTCCCCGATGGTGGATATAGCCCGCGATCCGCGCTGGGGCCGGATAGCGGAAGGTAGTGGTGAAGACGCTTACCTCGGCTCTCAAATCGCAATAGCAATGGTAAAGGGTTACCAGGGTAATCTTACAACGAACCGCAATATCATGTCCTGCGTTAAACATTATGCATTGTATGGCGCTGCAGAAGCTGGTCGTGATTACAATACAACCGATATGAGCTTAACAAGAATGCATAATGAATATTTGCCACCATATAAGGCCGCGGTAGATGCGGGTGTTGGTTCAGTGATGGCATCATTTAATGATATCAATGGCATCCCGGCAACCGCCAATAAATATTTAATGACGGATGTGCTGCGCAAACAATGGGGGTTTAAAGGATTTGTCGTTAGTGATTATACAGGTAATAATGAAATGGTCGCTCATGGGTTGGGTGATCTTCAAACGGTAACTGCATTGGCATTGAAAGCAGGAGTTCACCTGGATATGGTTGGTGAAGGATTTTTGACGACACTTAAAAAATCATTACAACAAGGCAAGGTAACGCAGCAGGATATTGATAACGCCTGTCGCCTGATCCTTGAAGCAAAATATAAACTGGGATTATTTGATAACCCTTATAAATATTGTGATGAGAACCGTGCAAAAACAGAGATCTTTACCGATGCAAACCGGAATGAGGCAAGAAAGATCGCTGCCGATTGTTTTGTCCTTTTAAAAAATAACCCTCTCCCCGGAGGGGCAGGGGTAGGTGTATTGCCGTTAAAAAAATCCGGCACAATTGCATTGATCGGTCCCTTAGCAGATACGAAAGAGAATATGCCGGGCACCTGGAGTGTTGCCGCAAATTTTTCAAAAGCTACTTCTTTACTAACAGGATTGAAATCTGTTGTGGGTGACAACGCAAAAGTCCTTTACGCAAAGGGTTCAAATCTTGATGCCGATGTGGCATTTGAGGGCAGGGCTACCATGTTTGGAAAAACAATAAAAAGAGATGAGCGTCCCGCCGCAGATATAATTGCTGAAGCAGTGAATATCGCCAACCAGTCAGATGTGGTAATTGCTGCACTGGGTGAGGCAGCTGAAATGTCGGGTGAAGCATCAAGCAGAACAAATTTAAATATTCCAGAGGTTCAGGTCGACCTGCTGAAAGCACTTCTAAAAACCGGGAAGCCGGTGGTGTTGGTTTTATTTACCGGGAGACCCTTAACGATCAAATGGGAAAACGACAATGTTCCTGCAATATTGAATGTATGGTTTGGTGGTAGTGAAGCCGGTTATGCAATTGCTGATGTATTGTTTGGTGATGTGAATCCTTCCGGCAAGTTGACAACAACATGGCCTCAAAATGTGGGGCAGGTTCCACTCTTCTACAATCATAAAAATACCGGCCGTCCATTGAGTGGGCCATGGTTTCAAAAATTCCAGAGCAATTACCTTGATGTAAGTAATGATCCCCTTTATCCTTTTGGATTTGGATTGGGATATTCAGGTTTTACCTATGGTGATCTGAAATTAAGTGCTGCGTCATTAAAAGGTAATCAAACGTTGACTGCAAGCATTACCATTACAAACAATGGGAAGTATGATGGAAAAGAAGTTGTACAACTTTATATAAGAGATCTTGTTGGCACAAACACAAGACCGCTTAAGGAATTGAAAGGCTTTCAGAAAATAGAATTAAAGGCTGGCGAAACGAAAACCGTTTCATTCCGCATCACTCCAAATGATCTGAAATATTATTACCAAACCAATATTGGCAACAACAATCTTATATACGACTGGGAAGCCGGCGATTTCGAAATAATGGTTGGTGGTAATTCCAAAGATGTAAAAGTTGCAAGAGTTAATTGGACAAAATAGCGTAAGATGAAATATCTATTCATCATATTGTGCCTGCAAACGTCTATTGCCTTGCAGGCACAATCACTTTATGAAATGCCCGTTAACCCGCAGAGCCGTTTAAGCAGTTTTGAAAACCCAAATGGGGTGAAAGGGAATGGAGGGAAGACAAATAAAACGGCAAAAGGAAATGCCTTTGAATTTATAGAAGCAGGGCAATCAAAAAATCTGCTCGACATAAAAGGTGAAGGAACTATCCAGCGAATTTGGTTAACGATCGATCATAGCCCGCTAAAACTGAGAAGTCTTCGCTTACAGTTTTTTTGGGATGGCAGCAGCAAACCAGCAGTTGATGTACCCTTGGGTGATTTCTTTGTTTACAATCTTGGTACCCAGGTTGCATTTGAGTCGGCGCTGTTTTCGAGTGGCGAAGGAAGATCCTACAATTGCTTTATCCCGATGCCTTTTAAAAAAGCCGCAAAAGTTTTATTGGTTAATGAAGGAAAAGAGAGAGCAAAACTTTATTATGATATAGATTTTCTTTTGCATAAACTTCCTGCTAATGCTCTTTATTTTCATGCTTATTGGAATCGCAGCTGGTCGGGGGATTTAGGTGATGATTATGTGCTCTTGCCAAAGGTGACGGGTAAAGGAAGATTTCTTGGAATTTCTGTTGGATTAAATACGGATACGTCATATAGCAAAAGCTGGTGGGGCGAAGGTGAAGTAAAAATGTATCTGGACGGCGATTCAAAATACCCAACGATCAATGGAACCGGTGCGGAAGATTATATTGGCAGTGCATGGGGTTTGGGAAAATTCATCAATCAATACCAGGGTTGCACGATAGCAAATGATTCATCAGGACAATTTAATTTTTATCGCTGGCATATTCCTGATGCTGTCTATTTTAACAATGATATTAGAGTGACCATTCAGCAGATCGGTGGCTGGATGAAAGAAGATATGAAACGATTACAACAACGAGGCGCTAATTTTAAGGCAGTGACTGTTGATGGACCGAAAGGATTTTACAGGTTAATGGACATGGATAACCCACCATCACTTACTGATCCTTCGTTTCCGGACGGCTGGGTAAATTTTTACAGGATAGATGACTATTCTTCTGTCAGTTACTTCTATTTGGATAAACCTTCAGGTACTCTTCCATCATTACCATCGATTGATAT
>JAICPX010000390.1 GCA_025929635.1 Chitinophagaceae bacterium | reverse complement strand
TCACCCACTGAAGTTCTGATGATGAGTTGTTTGTCTTTTATTTCAAGTTTATCAGCTCCGGAATATTTTAATGCTATCCTGCTAAGATCCGCTCCTGGTTTTACAATGATGTCATATTTCATCGTACCGCCATTCGTATAATAACGGACATCCACATCAGGATAAACGTTTTTAACTGTAATACCCTGGTAAACTTTGCAGTTACTTGCCCATTTTGAAGGATCATTGCCAATAAAATAATTAGTATGGAATTCCAGAGGTTTGTCAGGAACCACCTCAATTTTATCAGATGCATTTGCAAAATCTACCATATATGCATGTGAGCGCAAAACCAGCGGAGCTTTTGAATTACCTGCTTCTTTATGTCCATGGGCAGATTCCATGATCGTGTGAAGGTCGTCTGCATTATGCTGGAGTACTGTAAATCCTCCCGGTCTTATGAAGAATGAACCTGCTGGAACTTCGCTTCTGAATTTAACACGACTGTCCCATTGACCTTTATTCTCAATAAACTCGATATTTTGGGCCTTAATTGTAGTTGATAGAATAAGTAAAAGCAGGGTTATGTAGTGATACCGGATCAATTGTTATATTTTTTTCAAATTAACTAAAACAGCGGAAAAACAGATTGAAAACTTGTGTTAAGAAATACGACTCCATGCCGTTTTTCCTTGAATTGCTTGAAGGTAGCTTTTAATGCGCAAATTTTCGGCCGAACTCAATTCCGGATCACTACTCACAATGTCTTCGGCAAACCGGCGGGCTGTTTCAAGCACGGACCTGTCTTGGACTATACTTGCAAGCTTAAAGTTTAATACGCCGCTTTGCTTTGTTCCTTCAATATCCCCGGGACCGCGCATATCAAGATCCTTTTCAGCTATGATAAATCCATTGTTTGTTGATGTCATTATTTTCATCCGTTCTCTCGCATCATTACCAAGGTTAGGGCCGGTCAGCAGGATACAATAACTTTTATCAGCCCCACGACCCACTCTTCCACGGAGCTGATGTAGCTGTGACAATCCAAATTTCTCAGCGCTTTCAATTACCATTACACTGGCGTTGGGTACGTCCACACCCACTTCTATAACGGTAGTTGATACCATAATATGCGTATCCCCACCAACAAATCGCTGCATATTAATATTCTTTTGATCCGGCTTTTGCCGGCCATGTACCATACTGATCCAGTATGCTGGCTCGGGAAACCACGCCTTTACATTCTCGTAACCTTTCATCAGGTTTTCGTAGTCCATTTTATCGCTTTCTTCAATTAATGGGAAAATGATATACACCTGGCGGCCTTTTGCTATTTCATCTTTCAAAAAACCCATCACTTTCGATCGGTCTTTCTCAAAGCGGTGCACTGTAGTTACCGGTTGTCTTCCGGGCGGCATTTCGTCTATCACGCTATAATCAAGATCACCATAGGCGGTCATGGCCAGCGTTCTTGGAATAGGAGTTGCCGTCATTACGAGTATGTGTGGTGGTGTGTCATTGCGGACATTTTTCTCCCAAAGCATTGCTCTTTGTGCCACACCAAATTTGTGTTGCTCGTCAATAATACCGATGCCTAAATTTTTGAACTGAACATTTTTTTCAATAATGGCATGCGTACCGATGAGGATATGCATTGAACCATCATCGAGCTTTTGTTGTATTGATTTTCTTTCTGCAACTTTTGTGGAGCCGGTTAGCAAGCCTGCTTCAACCGGCATATCCTTTACCAGCGATGTAATGTTGTTATGATGCTGTCGGGCTAATACTTCGGTAGGTGCCATCATACAACTTTGATAACCATTATCAGCGGCAATAAGCATAGTAATTAGAGCTACCATTGTTTTACCACTGCCAACATCTCCCTGCAACAAACGATTCATTTGTTTACCGGTTGCTGTGTCTTTCCTTATCTCCCTGATCACTCTTTTTTGTGCACCCGTCAGTTCAAAAGGGAGGTATTTTGTATAAAAGATATTGAACAGTTCGCCCACTTTTTCAAACTTTACCCCATGAGAAAACCGATGTCGCTGCGATCTTAATCTTGCCATCCGGAGTTGGGCGATAAACAATTCTTCAAACTTCAATCTTTTCACCGCATCTTCGTATTCCTGGACGTTGGCAGGAAAATGGATTTGAGAATAAGCGTTGAACCTGCTTATGAGTTTTAATTTTTGTAAAATGCTATCGGGCAAATTTTCAGGAATGACCTTGTCGCTGATCGATTTCATCATCACCTGGGTGAGCTTTCCAATTTGTCTCCCTCCAAGCGCTTTTGCTCTCAATTTTTCGGTTGTTGGATAAATAGGTTCAAGAAAAGATTTGCCATCAACTTTTTCCGCAGTTAATATCTCCATTTCAGGGTGAACGATCTGTGGCCTTCCCTGGAAAAAAGTGACCCGGCCAAAAACCAAATATTGCTGGCCACTCTCCAAATATTTCTGTAACCAGGTAATCCCCTGGAACCAGGCCAGTTCCAGGCTTCCCGTCTTGTCGCGGAGCGTCGCAACCATTCTCTTTCCCTTTTTTATTCCGACAACATCAATATTGTGTAAGCTTCCCGCCACCTGGATATACTCGGTATCCGGGTGTATGTCCTTAATAAAACTCACTTTCGTTTTGTCAATGTGCCGGTGGGGGAAATGATTCAAAAGATCATTAAAGGTGAAAATATTCAGCTCCTTTTTCAGCAAGTCTGCCCGTTGAGGACCAACACCTTTAAGGTATTCTATCGGGCTTGCAAGTATGTCAGGAATGGCAGGTATATATGCGTTTTGGACAAATGTACTATTCCGTTCCAAGACCTGCATAAACGAAAGATTTAAAAGTAGATACCCCAAAAAATAAAAATGCCCAGATTTTCGTTTTAATTTTACCGTAGAATCACTATCCTGAAAAAAGACCGAAACCAATGAACAACCATTTCAACTTACTGCAGGCCAGCATTAATTTCACTGATTTCAAGTTTGGACTTCTTACCTACGTAATGGCCTTTGTGCTAACGCTTATTTTTATTCCGCCAGTGATCTTTATGGTAAAAAGGCTTAAGCTGTTTGACAGGCCAAATGCACGAAAAGAACATTCTGTTCCTACCCCAACATTTGGCGGCATTGCGATTTTTGCGGGTACCATGGCATCCCTTTTATTTTGGTTCCCATTCAATAATCATCCGGCCACTGTCACTTTCTTTTTATCCATGGTACTGTTATGCGGTGTTGGGATCATGGATGACCTGAAAGATCTTGCCGCCCGGTATAAATTTATAATTCAAGCGGGACTGGCCTCGTTGCTTGCCGTTTCAGGTATTCGCATCACGAGTTTTGGAGGATTGTTCGGTATCAATGAACTGCATATAATAGCTCAATATTTCATCACCGTGGTTACGATTGTCGGCATTACAAATGCTTTCAACCTGATTGATGGCATCGACGGTCTTGCCGGAGGTCTTGGTTTTATGAGCCTCGTTACACTTGGAATATTTCTTACGATCAGCAAAGACCTCAACTATGCAATGATCGCTTTTGCTTTATCAGGTGCATTGCTGGGTTTTTTGTATTTTAATTTTAACCCAGCGAGAATTTTTATGGGCGACACGGGATCCCTTGTGCTGGGATTTGTAATTGCTGTATTGTGCGTGCAGCTAATGAAAGTAAATGCTTTTTATTCGCCGCCGGTAGTTCCCAATATTTATGTTTTTACCCTTGGCATTGTAATGATCCCTGTATTTGATGCGTTACGTGTCTTTGGAACAAGGATCTGGAAAGGAAGTTCGCCGTTTTCGGCTGACAAAACTCACATCCACCACCTGATCACTAATAAAGGCTTTACACATGGCCTGGCTGCAAGGATAATCTGCGTGGCGCACGGTTTCATTTTGATCCTTGTTTATTGGATGAAAGATTGGAAGCCCGAGATACAGTTAGTGGCGCTAACCTGTTGCATGCTGTTGCTCATATATTGCCTGAATCAAATCGGAGTAGTAAAGAAATATTCAAAACATTCAACCAGCATGCTGACTACTCAGCCGGAATAATTCAACTGGCTTAATTTGGGAAGTGTGCCTCAGGTAATCCAATGATAAAGGTTGAGCCCCTGTCGATCTGGCTTTCCGCTTTAATAAAACCATTGTGTCTCTCGACTATTTTTTTGCAAATTGAAAGTCCCACCCCCGTTCCTTCATAATCCTGGTAATTATGTAGTCGCTTGAACACCCTGAAAATATCTTCAGCATACTTATCATCGAATCCTATTCCATTGTCCTGTACTGTTATTTTATAAAAATTCCTGTTGCTTGTATACTTTACGAAATTGGAAAGATCGGCCGGGTCCATTTTCTCGGATCTTACGTCTATCACAAGACTTTCGTTTGGTTTCCTGAATTTGATCGCATTGCTGAACAGGTTGTAAAATAACTGTTGCATTAAACCTGGTACAGCGGAAACAACCGGTAATTCACCATAATTTACCCGGGCATTACTTTTTTCTATTTCCATTTCAAGCTCCGAGAGCGCATTCTTCACTAATTCCTTTAATGGAGTTTTTCTGAAATCATTTGAGCTCACCGTATGTCTTGAAAAATCAAGCAGGTTATTGATAAGGCGCTGCATCCGTTTGGATGAATTGAT
>JAICPX010000563.1 GCA_025929635.1 Chitinophagaceae bacterium | reverse complement strand
TTTCTATTGTGTCCTATGTGAAGCTTCTGTAGTGGGTCAGTTTGAATTTTGAACCACATAGGATCATAGGAACATAGGTTTTCACATAGATTTCTATGTGTTTCTTTTCTATTGTGTCCTATGTGCTTATGTGGTTCCATTGTGAAGTTGTGGTGTGTAGGGCAAATATTTTGAAATTGATACTCTGCCGAAGCTTCGGTTGCGATGTCAACTTCTGAATGGTTCATCATAGATCCCACATCAATTTCCCGATCTTTCCATTTTCACCGGCAAGATAAACGGTATTTCCAATTCTTGCATACCTGCAAACATGAAAACTTTCTTTACTGATCGAAAAGAAATTCTTACCGCCGTCAAAAGAATAATCAACGCCGTTTAAGCCGCAAGTGACAATAGTTTCCCGGTTTAGAAATTCCACACAACTGCGATAACCCCCGGGAGGGGTTTTGGGTCGTTCCCAGGTTTTTCCTCCATTGTTGGATACAAAACAGTTATTATTGATTGATGAATCGGCGGTAAAATCTCCGCCTACAATAATGATCTTATTTGCTTTGTTCTTTTTGAAATTATCATATACGGCCACTGAGTTTGTTCCGGCAGTTTCTTTTCCTTTGGTCATGGGCACATCCAAAATTGTTTTATCATAAAACAATCTTGAATTCTTGCCGCCGCTTGCAAGAATTACCGATCTGTTATAAAGCACTCTTATATTGGTGCCGCTTGCTGCAAAAAAAGCCTCACCACTGTCGGCAACAAATCTTTCCTGTACAGGCAATTCGTTCCATGTATTGCCACCGTCAGTTGTTTTCGCCATGAAAAATCTTCCATCAACCGGATCACCGATCACCATTCCATTTCCTGGATCACGAAAGTCCATGGCGTCCAAAAACATTCCTTTGGTCTTATTTTCATAAACGACTTTCCATGTCTCGCCGCCGTCGGTTGTTCTTAATATATATGCAGGTTCTGCAACGGACATGATGATCGCCGTGTTTGCATCAAATGCTTCGATATCCCTGAACTCGGTTTTCTCAAACCCTTTTACAGTCATCCATTTCCAGTTTTTTCCTGCATTGGTACTTTTGCCAACCATCCCCTGGCTACCACTGACCCATATCACGTTGTTGTTTACAACGCATAATCCCCTGATGCTTGTTTTTAAACCTGTGTGAAGGATCTCAACTTTGGGTAATGCTTTTCTTTGAGCAAAAGTCTTTGCAGGTGAAGAATTGAAAAGAATCAAAATGAAAAACGGGATAATCAGTCTGTGGTTCATCATCGAATATTATTTTAAACAAGATAATAAAGTATTTACGCTTCCTGCAGCGAAGTATTACTAAAGTTTTTGACGTTGGTGCCCAACAGGATAACCTGGTCGGGCGGGTTTCGCCCCTCGTAATCAGAAGGCTCTTTTCTCTGCAGATTTTAGTTTGGGCAGGTTGAAATCATCCAGGGCACTTTTTTCCGCGATCATTTTTTCAATCTCTTCCACTTTGCGTGGTGCAAATGATGACAGCAGCTCATAACCATTCTGGGTTATCAATGCATCATCTTCTATTCTCACTGCAATGCTCCACCATTTTTTATCACAATTGCTGTTTGGCGGAATGTAAATGCCCGGCTCAATTGTGATGACCATATCTTTCTTTAGTGTTTGCGAAAAGCTGCGGTCATGTACATCAAGACCGATATGATGACCCAGCCCATGGGGATAATAAGTTCCAACTTCAGATCTGTCTTTAATGATCCCTAGTTTAACCAGTCCATCGGCGATCACATCTCTTGCAGCTTTTGATGCATCATTCCATTTTGACCCATCTCTTAATGTTTTAAATGCTGCTTCCTGTGCCTCGTAGACGAGATTGTAAATGACCTTTTGTTCTTCCGAAAATTTCCCATTGGGTGGAATTGTCCGCGTGACATCAGCAGTATAACCGTGGTATTCTGCTCCCACATCCATCAGCAATAAATCATTTCCAACCTTTGTTTTTGTGTTTTCCGTGTAATGCAACACACAACCATTTGCACCCGCGCCAACGATCGACCCGTACCCAACTCCTTCGGCTCCATATTTTTTATGCACATATTCATGCAGCCCCTGTATCTCCATTTCACTCATTCCGGGGTGCACTGATTTCATTACTTCAATTTGTCCCCGGCAGGATATCTCAACTGCTTTGCGGAGAAGATCCATCTCTTCCGGAGTTTTTATTTCCCGAAGCTTCCCGGTAAGTTCACGGAATAATCTTGTGTCATATCGCTTATCTTTTGCATAATCTTCCGTAATGTTTGCCTTTGTTTTGAATTGCTGGATGAGGTCAAAAAGATCAGCGCGGTCATACCTGTCGTTTCCCAGATCATCGGGAAAACGATCAAAGATTATCTTATCAAATTTTGAAAAATCAACTTTTAAGTTGGTAAAATCTTCGCCGTTGAACGCATAAGTAAATCCCAGTTTTTCTTTTGCACCTTCCGTTCCTAATCGTTTTCCTGTCCATTGTTCAGCCGCTGCATTTCTTTTCTGAACAAAGATCAGTTCTTTATAAGCGGCACCATTTTCACCTTCTTGTTCTTCTTTAAAAATGAACAACAACGAATGTGGCTCCTTATAACCACTGAAATAATACATATCGGGATTCTGGTGATAGGAATAATCAACATCATTGCTGAATGTACGGGTAGGGTAGGCCATTACCACAACAACAGAATTATCAGGCATTATCCTGCGCAAGGCATCGCGACGACCTGCATGAAAATCTTTGCCCAGGTAATCTGCCGGCAGATCACTTTGTGCATACAGTGAAAAGCATGAAACGAAAGCAAAAACAACAGTGAAGAA
>JAICPX010000649.1 GCA_025929635.1 Chitinophagaceae bacterium | reverse complement strand
CAGCATCTCTATTGTTAGTAGCACTGACTACTTTATTTTCATTCAGAAAGGTCTGGTACTGCTGGTTGGCCATGTCCTGTAACTCAGCCTCTGATACCAGATCCAATTGTTTGCGGCCTGTTACGAGGTTTTGTGTGCAACTGGTGATAAAAGTAACAGGTATGAGTAATAAAAGTATCCTTTTCATTTTTTAAGATTTTAGTGATATAACCTGTCCCCTGTAGTCATGGACAGATTAAAAGAAATTAGCATCCTTTTTATAAAGATTGCGCAGACGAGGTATAAACATTTTACAAAAGATTGGTTATGCTCTTTTATATTATTTTCTAATGAATATTTTTTAAACAAAAGAAAGACTTTACTGCCGGTAAGATAGCATCACACCGATGGTATTTCAAATGACGAGAGACAGAAAAAAAAGTGATTTTAGTCAGAACAGATGAAAAAAATCGGGTTTCTCAAAATAACCTCGCACACGCAGTTGTCCTTCTTCCAACACCATTCGATCATAAGTGAATTTTGGCCACAATCAGGAAATATTTCCAGATTCTTCGATTGGCGTCAATAATAACGATGAAAATTAAAAAGCTTAAGAACAAAGACACTTATATTTTTCCTGGGTGGAATATATTCATTGAAAAGATTAAGCAAAAACCCATCCTTTCTGAAACGGATTGTAAGTTTCTCCCACAATTCTGTCCATATAAGGTCTTTTTTATTTTGTAAGCTCTCGTTGATCACATCGATTATGGGATCATTAATAAATTTTGACCCTGTTTTTTTTGAAACGATGATTTGTGCATCAGGACTGATATGGGCTACACTTAAGATGCTGTTATAACCACCACATGAGCCTAATACTGCCAGCTTTACGGATGGTTGAAGTCTTACCAAGGTCCTGCTCAGATGATAACTGTGACCGCGGTGAACAAGAATAACCGGATTCAAAAATTGTAGCCGTAAAAAAACACTTAATGAATCCTGTGCCTGTTGATCCATTCCTTCCTTTTCATCGAGTGGCAGGTTAGCATAAATAATAATAGGCTGGTCGGAAAGAGAACGGATTGTTACCCAAAATTCATTTTTAGTGATCTCCCATTTACCGGTATCTTTAAACAAGTCAAGGAAATTGCTGAATGAAGAAATCCCATCTTCATCGCCATAAAATAAAACCAATTCTATGATCTCCCCGTTTTTATTCTGAAGCGCTTTACGTTCCAGCATTTCATGGTTGCCAAGGTATATCCATAGTTTACTTACAGCATCCTTTTGCTTTAACAGATCAAATACCTGCAATAGAATGCTGTATAGCCTTATACCAAAATATAATCGACCCGTTTGACAACGATCGAGATTGGATTGCAGTTCATTTCGAATCAACTCGCTGATGCCGGCCATATCGCTAAGACTACTATAACAATCCGCCACATCCATAGCTTTTTCAAGTCCTGAATCTAAATCACTCTCAATATTCGAGATAACGCGCCTTAATAATTCTGCCGCCTTTTCGTAAGGCATACAACTTAAGAAATCCCGCAGCGTATTATAATTTGCCGCCATCCGCATGAAGACCCGGAAATTATCATAATGTACTATCCGGAAAATTGAATCAGCTGGTTGAAACCTGAAATATTCCATTAGCCGCCTGTACAAACCAAGGTAACTGGAAGTATACAATTCGTCCTCACTGCTGGTCATTATGTAATAAAGATCTTCAATGCGTAGATTTTTTAAAGCAGCAAAGCGAATATTTTCAGAAGCACTATGCAACTCATTTATCTGGTTCACATAGAACGAAAGAGCTTTTTCCTTTATACCCTTCCGCAAGGCGGTATGAAAAATGAATGTGGAATCTGAAGGACCTGCCAATTCTTCTCTCAATCTATTCACCAATAACCGGAAATAGCTGTTTACTTCAATTCTT
>JAICPX010000237.1 GCA_025929635.1 Chitinophagaceae bacterium | reverse complement strand
GAAATGTCAATGATGAATCTCTAAAAAATGTTCTTTAAATATGCATTTGTCGTACTTCGTACTTCGGACATCACTCTCACTTGTGATGATATTTTTCATTTCTTAGAATAGTACAGGCACGGTAAACCTGTTCGGCCAGTAGCAATCTCACCAACTGGTGCGGAAAAGTAAGTGAGGAAAGACTCCATTTATAGTTGGCTCTTTTTAATACTGCTTCTTCCAATCCAAATGCGCCACCGATCAGGAAGATAAGGTTCTTTGCGCTTTCATTACTTCTTTTCATGATGAATGCAGCCAAAGATTCAGAAGTAAATTGTTTCCCTCTTTCATCAAGTGCTACGAGATAATCGTCTTTATTAAGCCATTCCAGGATAATTTCACCTTCTTTTCTCTTCAGGTCCATTTCGCTCATCATACCCGCATTTTTTGGCAAAGGGATGATCGTCCATTCCACGGGATAATATTTTGAAATGCGTTTGGTAAAATCTTCCACGCCTTCTTTTATATAAGGTTCATTGTTTTTTCCAATGCTCCAGAAATGCAGTTTCATGCCCGAAATCCGCCTGGGGCGGAACTTTTAGTGAAGTTCAAAAGTAGGGAGGATATCGATCAAACAAGAAAGTGCCTGGTTAGAACGCTTCGACTGGCAACCAGTAACCAGTGACCACCAACTTATATCCAACAACTATTTTATTTCAAAATCTTTTTTAAATGACATGAATGTGGAGCGATAGAAGCCGTTCGTCGCATCCAATTGGGTTGCTTTCAAATAATAATTATACGCTTCGGCTAAATAGTGATTTTCTTCCAGCACAAAACCCAACCGGAAATTCAATTCTGCATCGCTTTCTGCAGCATCGTTTTTCTTAATTGCATTAAAATAAGTTTGATATTCATCTTTTGGAACATATCGCAGATAATGCCTTGCTGTATTTTCCGGCTCACCTTTCACCGTCGCATTCCAATAATAGATCGTACCAGGCTGTATCAGTTTTAACACGTCTGAAATATCAACGTGTTTTTTCTTCACATCTTTGGAGTAGATCACATTGGTTTTAGTATCGTCATATAAGCGGAATGTAAATTCTTCAGCTTCATCGACAAAGCATTTCCATGAAAGGGGAATGGTGCCTGAAACATAATTGACAGAATCTAACCTTGGATCAACCCACACATTATTGATCTCACCACCTCTTCCCACGGCGCCAACATTTGACATGTAAGCCTTTCTGTTTTTTTCGGGAGTGCCCTTGGATTTTGTCATTTCGTTCCATACATATTTCAAATAGTTGGCACTTACAGAACTGGTGTTCACTTTGCAGGAATCCTTTAAGCCGGCCGTAGTATAATTTCCGGCCTTGTTCAGTGAGAACATCCTGGTTTCATTACAAAGTACAGTAGCAAAAGAATTCGCGCCGACCTTTATTGAACTATTTCCATTGACAATCGTTCCGATCTTGGCTTTGGTTTCGACCTTATTCTCCACTATTGAGACGTTTCCTTTTACACTGTATATCACAAACATGTTTTCCTGTGCTGATAAAGCAAAGGGTAAACACGCTGCTGCAAACAAATAGACAAGTTTTTTCATGATCAGTTTTCGATTAATGGTGTTCATGTTGAGTAGTTTCATGTTTTTGGTGTTGATCCTTATGATGATTTTCCGCATGAGGTGGTTGCTTGTGCTCATTTTCATGTTCCAGAGGATGATGGTGATGGCTGAAGATCGTTTGATAGTTAAATTTCCGGTGCAGCCAGGTTACAAAGGCCTCATAGAAATAGATCACATCCACAGCCAGTGCGATCACATACAGAGTATATTTCATATCCAGTTTGACCCTGAACTTATCATAAAGAAAGATGCCAAGGTACGCAAAAAGTAAAACCGAAAATACCTGCGCTAGTTTTGCAACAAGATGAAACCAGATATGACTTTCCAAATAGTATCTGATAAATAAAGACATATGGATCCATCCAATGACTATGGCAACCAGCCACGCCACCCATTTCGGCATTTTTTTTACATAGGCACCGTCCAGGATCATTGTGATGATATTTGCCTGTACAAATATTCCGTTCATATCGGGATGAGCTTTGCCGGCAAACTTCACATTCAGCGGGGTGAATTTTTTATCTTCGATATTGTTTGGATCCAGGTTAACATAACCCATTAAGACGATTTGGTCTTTGATTTTAACTTTCCCAGCCGTATCAAAATTGTCTGTCATTACATCTTCAGCCGAAAGCACCTGGTACCTGTCTACCCTTTTGGTGTAATTGATGATCACTTCTTTCTTATCTTTTTTGGCCAGTTTTTCATAAGCAACCGGATCAAATTCTTTCGCAATGGCTGTTGCAATTTGAGGATATTTTTCCTTGCCAACTTTTTCAAACGGTGAGAATAGGCGAATGGTACCGACATCTTCACCAATAAGATTTGCATATCCTCTTTTTGCAATCACATTATCAAAGTTGTTAGGAACTATTTTGAAGCTATCATTTTCCCAGTGACCTACACTTACCCCAACAAGGTTCCTGGTTTTCTTCAGTGCCTCCCTAAGTATTGAGTCTTTCTCCGGCTCCCGTTCGCCTTCAAAAAAAATATCAAGCCCGATAATTTTTGGCTGGTATGTATTTATTTTTTCAATCAGAAAACCGATCTGAGCACGATCAAGATCACCTGTATTAACAACCACAATCCTCCTGTCAACAGAATCATATTTTCCTTTTCCTTTGTCAAGTTTGGCATAGGCTATATCATTAAAATCAAAATCCTTTAACGCCATTTTCATCGGATTCAGCACATAAAGATTCAACGGGATCATCCCCAGCAGGATCAGGAAAACAAATACGGCTATGGTGGCAAAAAGGGTATCTCTTTCATAGAGATATTTGGTGAAATGGCTAACATATCTTTTTGTATGACGGGCAATATGTTTGTGCAGCATAGTCCGGCTGAATAAGATTGCAATTTAAGCCATTGTCTGCCACCGTTTGCAATCTTATTGCGTCCATACAGTCATTCCATTCACCTCAGGTATAAGGGGTTTTACGATGTTATACACCCTAATGTCTTGTTGAAAACCTGTAAATTAGCGTTGAATATATGCATCGAACCCTGAAAGCAATTCTTGCACTTGTTCTGATCGGCCTTATCCAAACTGGTGTGGCGGGACAAACTGCGCCACAGGATGGCGAGCGAAGGAGTTTTGCCATGATAATGGGCATATCTACTTACAAATTTATTCGTCCCCTTTCCTTTGCCGATAGTGATGCTGAATTATTTCGTGATTTCCTGAAATCTCCTGCCGGAGGAAAGCTCCCTGATTCCAGTATTTATTTCTTAAAAAATGAAGAAGCAAAAGCTGCAAATTTTTTGGTGAAAGGGATGAGTTGGTTACGCAGCCGCAACTTAAAAGCGGGTGATCGCCTGTACATTTACCTGGCAGGTCACGGCGATGCCATTAACCAGGATGAATATTTTTACCTCACCTATGATTGTAACCCTGCCGGAGATAAAAATAATTACCTGATCACGGGTACGATCCAGCTTTATAATTTAAAAGTCCGGATCGCAGAAGCAAGTCGAAAAGGGGTCGAAGTAGTCTTTATCATGGACGCCTGTCGTACCAATGAATTACCGGGTGGTGGAGAAGGTCAGCAGCAATTACAGGCCGCAATTTCTGAAAAGCAGGCCGGTGAAATAATCATGCTTGCTACAGGTGCAGGACAGGAATCATTGGAAGATCCCCTGATTGGTACCGGTCATGGTTTATTCACGTATTATCTTGTTGATGGTCTTACAGGCCAGGCCGACAATTCACACGACAATCTTGTTACCCTTGAAGAGTTGGAAAACTACATCGCTACTACAGTTCCCACGTATGCACAGCAAAAACATAACAGGAAACAAAACCCTTTCCTGTGTTGTGATGAGAATAAAACGAAAGTGATCTCAAAAGTTGATACCGCATTTTTGAAAAAATGGTTGCAGACTAAAAAATTAACCGGTCAAATGCGAAGGAATAGCGGTTCACTGATTACCCGTGGCGGTGTAGCGGCTGGCAGCGGGTTTAATACCCGCGGAGTTTATCTACTGCCGGATACAAGCATTCTTGAACTTTATAATTCTTTCAATCGTGCACTAAAAGAATTCAACCTGACGGGAAATAGTCATTCGGCAGAAGATTATCTGCAACAATTGAATAAACTGGCTCCTTTCAATAGTTATACAATTGATGCCAGATTGAGTTTAGCAACAGAGTATATAAATTTTGCGCAAAGTAAAATTAACCTCTACCTGGAAGGACGTGATGTGTCATCCATTCAGCGGATACGTTCGCAATTGGATGCCGATGATAAATCCGATGAAATAACAAATAGTCTCGACCGTATGGAAAAAGTTGCCCGCCACGATTTTTCTGAAGTGGGTAACATGCTGGATAGGGCCATCGATTTTGCCGAGGTGGATGATGAAGGCTTCAGAAGAAAACTGCTGGCAAAAAGATTTTTCTTTAAAGCCCAGGGATATTTTGATCGCGGAGCCAGTACCATTGGGCTGCGGATGGCCATACAGGATGCGATGCAGGCATACAAAGCCGATCCTACCGCTGCGTACATTTTGAACACTCTTTCTTCGTTACAGTTAGACAATAACAAACCCGACAGTGCCATTTACTTTGGAAGGCTGGCTGCGGCCCAGGCACCTCTCTGGCGTTATCCTTACATGAATATTGCCAATGGCTACACAAAAAAGAACAAACCAGATTCCGCGCTTGTTTATTTCAGAAAAGCGTTATCGGTCGATGATTCAAGAGCAGATGCTTATGTAGATCTTGGTTATTTTTATTTTCAGCAAAGAAAACTTGATTCGGCAAGAGTATATTATGAAAAAGCATTAAGACTCGATCCAAGAAATGCTCCGGCCAATAACAATATGGGCTGGTTGTTGCGAGAATCAAGACAGTTTGACCAGGCATTGATCTATTTCAGAAGAAGTCTTGCTTATGATTCAACTTTTTTTAATGCTTACAACGGCATCAGCCGGGTTTTTACTGACCTGCGGATGTTTGATTCTGCCCGCAATTATTATCAAAAAGCATTGAAAAACTATCCTGACAAGCTCATTTCAGCCAACTATCTCGGCCAGTTCTACCAGGACCTGAACCAGGTCGATTCTGCCCGTGCCTATTATGTGCAGGCTGCCGTTTTTGATCCGAACTACGATGCGCCTTTTATAAACCTGGGAAGATTATATGCGCAAACAAAGCAGTTCGATTCTGCCAAATATTATTATCGCAAGGCGCTTGATCTTAATAACAAAAATTTCCGGGGATTCAACCAGCTTGGGTTGATGTTTACGGACATGAATAATTATGATTCGGCTTTTTATTATTACAGAAAGGGACTTGAACTAAATCCCGATAACAGTATCGTGCTGAATAATCTTGGTCTTGCTTATTACAGCATCAATAGGCTTGATTCGGCTACACAGTTTTTCAAACGGGTGATCCGGGTGAGTCCTGAAAACCCTTATGCTGCCAACAACCTGGGTCTTGTATTTCATAAAATGAAAATGCTTGATTCGGCAATGACGTATTATTCCAGGGCACTGGATCTGAAGAAAGATCTTCCCTCTGCGCAAAATAACATCGGGAGGTTGATGTTTGAGAAGAAGGATTACCAGGGCGCCAAATATTATTTCAGGAATCTATTGGAAATGCATCCTGAAAACAGCCAGGCTTTATCAAACCTTGAACTGGTATTCAAGCAAACAAATGAAGTTGACTCTGCCATTTATTATTATACGCGATCATTACAGAAAGGTGTTGAGGCTTCATTTATGTTTAACAATTTAGGCCGGCTTTATTTTCTGTCAGAAAGATTTGATTCAGCAGCTAAGTGGTATAATGATGCCATCATGTTTGATCCGAAAAACCCAATTGGTTATTACAATTTAGGTACCGTGTTTGCTAACCTGCAGCATCTTGATTCGGCAATTTCGATGTATAAAAAATCGATAACGCTCGATCCGGGATATTACACTGCGAGTTTAAATCTTGGTGTGGCGTACCATGAACTGAAACAGTACGATTCAGCGATAGTCTATTTTAAGAAAGCTGCATTGATAAATCCGAAAGATAATTTGGCTTATTATTACCTGGCGCAGAGCTACGCAATGAATAATAAACCTGAAGACGCACTTCGTTACCTGGAGCAAGCTTTGCAAAGAGGTTATACGCTTTATGAATACATAATGGCAGAGGCCGATCTTGAAGCCATCCGGAAATACGCAGCCTTTAGAAACATGATGAAAAAATATTTCCCTAAAAAGTACAAAGAAGAGGACGATTGATGATTCTCTTAAAATGATTTTTGAACTGGCTGGTTCAGGTATGCTGGCAGGGTTTGACCATGAAATGAGATTGAGCTACTAAGACTACACCGATTCCCGATCGGGTCTGTCTCCAGTCTTAATGACCTGAATAGATGAATTAATAAAGCTGCCCGGCAACCTTATTACTTCAATCCAGTGAACCGCCCTGACATATTTTTTCAATCTATCTCGTAAATCCTCTGTAATTTTCTTTTACCAATTTATGATTATGAGAAGACCTTTAGCAATCGTGCTGGCATTTTTCGCCTGTTTTCAGTTACATGCACAAATAAAAAAAGCACCTGAAATAAAAGAAGGAGAGGGCCCCTGGACGCAGTTGATCATCCGGGGAGTGACACTCATTAATAGCACCGGCGCCCCGCCTGTTGGTCCTGTTGATATTATTGTGGAGAAGAATCGTATTGTACGAATAGCCAATGTTGGAAACCCGGGTTTCCCGATCAATAATGATCGAAGACCAAAATTAACAGAAGGCGGAAAAGAATTGAACTGTGAGGGGATGTATGTGCTTCCGGGGTTTATTGACATGCATGGCCATATTGGCGGAAATGAACAAGGCACACCGGCCGAATACGTTTTTAAGTTGTGGATGGCCCATGGCATTACCACCATTCGTGATCCAGG
>JAICPX010000627.1 GCA_025929635.1 Chitinophagaceae bacterium | reverse complement strand
GTCGGATATGTCGTACACCAGAATTCCGTGTCCACCATATTCTAGGTAGTTCCGTATGCCCGGAACTGCAACGTATAGGTAACGCTTGGTCTGCGCATAATTAATAACTGGCGAAGTATTTTTTTCTAGCGACAATTGCGCCCACGAAGGCGTTGCCAAAAGCACTGCTATGAAAAGTATTAGGAAGGGTACTTTAGATATTGTATTCATAATACCAAATGTATAAACTTTCGCTTGCATATCAGAGGCACAAAATAAACCGCGAGTCTGACTTTATTAAAACGAAAGGAGTGATATGAAAGGTTACTTTACCCCCGACAATCTGCCTAATCCGGTGTTTTTGAAAGTTTATACCTCACAAAGATAGAGCCGTCCTCAAGAGATTTTACGTCGATAAGTTGAAAGTCCTTTCGCTCCTTAATATTGTCGAACAAATGCTCGCCTACATTAACTACCACCGGACGTACCTGTATATGATACTCATCGATGAGATCCGCATTTGTCAGCGATCGGACGAGTGTTGGACTGCCGAAGATGACGATGTCACCGCCATCGCCATTTTTTAGATTTCTGATCTGTTCTTCAATATTTTTACCCGTCAATTGTTTTGGAGCCTCGAAATCACCCCACTTTAGTTTGTCTGTTGGATGGTCTCGGGTTACTACCAGTTTGTGCGCATTGTTAATTTTTTCGCCGAGCTGTCGAGCCTGGTCATCCACATCGGGCCAATTTTTGATCCCGGGCCACTTAGATTCTCTGGAGAGGTCTTCATAAGTTGCCCATCCAAGTAAAATGGTATCGACAGTTTCCATAGTTTTTATTGCGCATTCAGTGCCTGCTTTTATGAAGGCTTCGGTGGTCCAGACCATGAAGTTGGTCTTGTCTTTACGTGGGTCACCCAGTTACAACTCCGTTAAAAGTGCTGTTGATGTATACGATGATTTTACGCATATAACTTTATTAATGTTGAAAGATTGTCGGAACAAATTTACCAAGCCAGCTTTAGATATCAGAAGGCCAAAAACGACAATCTCAATGGTCAATTACACCATTTCAACCGTTTCTTCCTTCCATTTTCTTCAGTGGCCGCCAACGTTTATATATCTGCAATGTTACTCTTTAATATTTTATCAAGTTGTTCGATGTTATTTAGAACTTTTTGTTTAGGAATAACAATTGCAGAAACTGCGGTGTTGTATAAAAAATAATAACTGTCAGACTCCTCAAGTTTTTTGATGCCACTCCACTTAATTTTTTGTTCTGATTCGGGTTCAACATGTATAATTCCGTCATCATTTAGCGTGAGTTCATGACGACCCAAAATTCCAGTGTTATCACCCTCTTCAATCATCTTTCTTGTTTTGTCAAGGGTTCTATTAAACATTCTTTTCGGATAAAATATAATCCATAGCAGAGATACTAAGCCAAATACAATAATGCTTACAGGCCTAAATTCCCCTTTTAGCAGTTCAAAAATGATGATTGCACAGAAAATCAGCGGTAAACTTGTCGCCACAATTATTTTCGTTCGTCTAAATTGTTTGGAGTTCCGAAAGTAGTGTTTTTGAAATTCCATCCAATCGTTCATTTCAAAGTTAAATTCTATTTTCATATTGATGATTAAATGTTGCCTAACAACTCACTATATCTTGATCTTGTCCTAAATCTTATTTCGAGAATCAGTTTACTGATATTTCTTTTTACCTCTTAATCTTTAACTATTCAAAATTAGGATTTTCACTTTTCTAGCGGGCTATTTTATTAACCAAGATCAGTTTTTTTGACAAAGATGTTGCCTTAAATAATTGCGCAATAGAAAAAAAATGATCCAAGTAGGTATGAAGGTGGGAGGACTAGCTAAGGACACATCCGCGATCTCGGGCCATTCTAACCGCAACCTTCGGCTAAAGCATTTACAGGTAACGGGCGGCCTTTACAAATGCTCAAAATGCGGCGCAAGGTGCTTACGCATCGCGTTGGGATATTCGTCGGCGTCGTTGTCGTACAGGATGCGAACGAGGTCGGCGTGGGTAACCGATCCTACGGAGGTGTGTTGCAATTTCGATTCGTATTCAACTACATACTCGAAGACGGGCATGAGAATGGTCTGAAATCTTTTTAGCGTATCGTTGCCTGCCATTTCGTACAGCGTGGAATGGAAAT
>JAICPX010000630.1 GCA_025929635.1 Chitinophagaceae bacterium | reverse complement strand
GAAACTTATGTACACCGCATAGGCAGAACCGGCAGAGCAGGTGCAAGCGGCGTTGCCTTATCTTTTTGCGACCGCAGCGAAAGACCATTTCTTGATGACATACAGAAACTGATCAAGAAGCGGATAGCCGTGGTGTCGGGTCATGCTTTTGAAACAACCGGGTTACGTTCTGCAGCGTTACCCGTACAGGAAAGGACATCTTACAGAACAAGGAGCCGCATGCAATCGGGGAAACGTCCTCAAAGATCGTTTCACGCCTGAAGGGAAGCAACTCAAATCGAACTTCAGTAATTAGGAGATCGGGTACTCAAAAGCGGTAAGGTGCCGCTTTTTTTATATACTCTATACTTAAAACTCGATTTTCGTTAGACAGCAAAACGAACGTTTGAACTTCTTATAATTATGTTCTTCTGAACAGTACTAAATATGGTACCTGTTTTCTAACTGCTATTGGTGTTTTTCCCCAGATTTTTGTTTTTTTTCACCTTGTTATAGTTGAAGTATAAAATAACTTTCACTCCACATTTGAAAGCCAGAAACATGCAAGTCTTTTTAAAATCTAAAGATCATGCGTTATAAAATCGACATTCGGTCAAAACGGCGAATTACACTTGTGGGAATAGAAATTTTTGTTTTCAGCTTAATTACAGCAAGGTGGTTAAAGAATAAATATTCATGGGATTATTATAGCATGTTTCTTTTAACAATTATAATTGGGATTTTATTGTTTAGTTTATTCTTTCGACTGCGTTTTTTCCGGTATGTTTTTTCAGTTTTGTTTTCCCTGCTTTGGGGTATTACGGCATTCCAACTCTCTGGTGGTTTGACTGATTCCGCAATTGCACAATGGGTTACATTGGGGTTGGTAACATTCTTGTCTTTGTATCTACAGATAGACTATTTCCGTTTTGAAAGCTAAAATTTCAGCCAGGATTTCTACTTTTGAGACTTCATGAACTGAACCTTTTCTTCTAAACTTTCTATTAACCTGTCTGCCATAAAATCAAGCATGGGGCCTGTGTCATTGTCAGATAATTCGAAGCGATTTAAATATTCCTGCCTGTCTACCTCTTTTATAAATATTGGAGAATAACCGTTCTTTAGAAGTATCAGATTGACAAACATTCTGGCAATCCGGCCATTTCCATCACTAAATGGACGGACTTTATTCAGGAACTCCAGGTGGAAATCAGTTGCAATTGTCAATGGGTGTTTACTAATTACCTTAACATCCGCGTACTCCAAATATTCATTAGTCTTTTGAATAAGTTCGCGCATGGCTTCTTTAACCAGGTCCGGCGAGAGAAAGTTGTGGATCTTGCCGTTTGATCTGACAGTCATATTTTCGAACGACTTGTAATCACCGGGACTATAAAGCCCATCATCACTCCACTGATCTATGTCTTTCATTAGTTGCCTATGGAGCTCTTTTATATTTTCTTCTGTAATACTTTGTGATCTGTAATTGATAAAAATTATATCCAGGATATTGTGGTGGTTAATCATATCCAACAATTCTCCAGTGGAAGCATTTTTAGGAGTAACGAAATCACGAAGTAATTTGATAGTTTGACCGTAAGTGAGCGTGTTTCCTTCTAATTTGTTAGATGTGTAGGTAAAGTCTATTTTTAGTTTCTCAAAAAAGCTTCATCCCAATCTTTCCTGGGCGCCAATTCTTCTATTTTGCCTTTAATTTCTTCAATAACCTTAAATTTCCCGGCAATATTCATTTGTTAAAATCTATTTCATAATCGAATCCCCTTGATCTTATTTTTGCCAACCATTTTTTGTACAGATTGTGCCCTATTAAAATTTTTTCGTTGCGCAGACCGAGCGTTTCTCCCACAATATAATTCTGCAAGTCAGGCTTAAATTCCTTAGGCACATCATCAAGGAATATTTCTGATCTTACCGATAACTTTTGGAGATAGCCTATACTTTCTGATATGATTGAAAGCGTGTTCAAAATTAACTTTATCAGCTATAATTTAGTAACTAAAGCAAATGTAGGCAATTTAGAAGTTAATTGGAAATGAATAGTTTATCGAGCGATCACAAACTTCTTCTGCATAAATAAATTTCCTGAATCTAAGGTAAGAATATAAATTCCTGCCGCAATTCCATGTATCGGG
>JAICPX010000467.1 GCA_025929635.1 Chitinophagaceae bacterium | reverse complement strand
GTCTGTAGTAGTTCAAAGCTGTGGGATAGTCTTTGATGTCGAAATATGCACTGTCAGCCTTTTGAAACAATTCATCAGTTGATTGTCCAGTCGCAGCGACGGCAAAGAAGAATACTGTGAGTAAAAGGATTGATTTATTCATGATGACTGTGGAGTTTAACTATTGCAGGCAACGAGCAGGTATTGCCGATGGTGGGAAATTAGAATTCCGTCTGGCGGAACCACTGCCTGGTTTTTTACTAAAGTTAAATAATAAGAACTAAAGCTGGGCTTTATTTGTCAAGCCCCGAACTACAGTACAGCAGAATTACCGCTGTTGATTGTTTTAATGTCTAGCCCCACTATTGGCAATACCGATGTTAGCGGTTGGGCTTTTGTATCATTCTCTCATTGCCTTACTCTTATATAAACAATCTCTGTTGAAGTTGTCCACGGTCCATTGTCTACAGAGGTTTCTTCTTTAAAGTTATAATTCTCTCCAGCTTTTTTCATGGCAACCCGAGTTTTAGTCAGCTTACCTTGTAGGAGCTCTTCTCCTTCAAAATAAAAGTTTCCTTCTTCATCAGTTCTTCCTGTTAATGTTTGAGTTTCACCTGAACTGCCGTAATGGTAGTATGTTATATGTTTACCTTCAGTCGAGTAACCAATGATACTTACACTTTTACTAACTGCACCTGATTTTGTTTTGAACTCTGTATTACATACTAAAAAATACCCACCTTGATACATATCACAAATTTCAAGATACCTATTCTCCATTCCTTGAAGAGTCCAACGTCCTACAAGGGATGATAGTTTTTTGTGCTCAGCACTTGGTTCTTTGGATTGTCCATTTACTTTGTTTAAGACACTAATTAAAAAAAATGAAAGCAGGATAATTTTGAAAAGCTTCATTATTTATTATTTACAAGGTTATAAATTTTATGATCCCTATATAATTTCAAAATCTTTCAGTTTTTGTAGGTTTCAATTAGCCTTACCGCTAACAACTCTAATTTATGATATAAGGCGTGATCTAAGAAATCTTGGCCCTCTGATAGTCATCGACTTGTTATTATACATTTTGTATTGTTATTACATCAATACAAAACTCTACAAGCCAGCCTGCCGGCTTATCTCTAACATTCTGTCGATCGGCTTCTTTGCCGCCATTCTTAAATCCTCATCCATGGTGATCTCGGGTACTTCATACTCCATGCAGAGATAAAGTTTCTCAAGAGTATTGCGTTTCATATGAGGGCAATCATTGCACGCGCAGGCATTATCAGGAGGTGCGGGGATAAACGTTTTCGTAGGTGATGCCTTTTCCATCTGGTGAAGAATTCCTGTTTCTGTCGCTACTATGTATGCCTGTGCGTCATCCTTCTGCGTGAACTTCAGTAAACCGGTTGTGCTGCCAATAAAATCCGCAATGCGTAAGATCGGATCCTCACATTCCGGGTGCGCAATGATCTTTGCATTCGGATGCCTGACCTTCAGCCTGGTAATTTTTTCCAGGCTGAATATTTCGTGTACCATACAGGCGCCATTCCAGAGCAACATATTTCTTCCGGTCACCTTGTTGATATAAGCTCCGAGGTTTTTATCAGGTGCAAAAATGATCGGCTGCTCTTTTGGAAAACTTTCCACGATCACCTTTGCATTGCTGCTGGTACAGATCACATCGCTCAGCGCTTTTATTCCCGCACTGCAGTTGATATAGCTTACCACGACATGATCAGGATGTTGTTCTTTGAATTTCTTGAACAACGGCGGTGGACAACTATCGCTGAGTGAGCAACCTGCTTTCAGATCAGGGATCACAACTTTTTTTGCCGGGTTCAGGATCTTTGCTGTTTCCGCCATGAAGTGAACACCGGCAAAAACGATCATATCAGCTTTTGTTTTTTCCGCCTGCTGCGCAAGGCCCAGGCTATCACCGATATAATCCGCCACATCCTGGATATCCGGTTCCTGGTAGTAATGCGCCAGCAAAATTGCATTCTTCTCTTTTTTCAATCTTTCGATTTCAGCGAAAAGATCCAAGGTTGGATCAATTTCAATATCGAGAAAACCTTTCAGATCAAGTTCATTTTTCGCGGTAGCCAGTGTATCAGGGATCATATCTTTCGATTTAAGGGACTGCAATGTTCAACTTCACAATCCAAATTTTCAAAACAAGTTTTTCAACATCGCCTTCTTTAGAATAATAGTATTAATATATATTTTATAAAAAAGAGTTTATTATTATTACACCTGTGGATTCGTGGAAAAGATTCTACACAAAATTAGGTTGTTATGTTTATTCACATTGAATACAAATGTAATCCACACCAGTTTTTGCAATCTGCCGCCTGTTTCACAACATATTCACAACAGTGTGGATATGCAAAACGTGATAAGATTGGCATAAAATAATTTTGAAGCTGGTGTGAATACAGTATGCATTAAATAACAATAACTGACACTAACGGTTTTTAGTTTTTTGTTTTAAACTTTCATCTTTCATTTCACTCCGTTTCATATTAACGTTTCACCCCATGTTATTAACAGCAATCTTCTTTTTCAAACAACAGTTCGGGGAGAAAAAGGTTAGTCATTGGATCCAAAGCACCATCAAAAACTTGATAGAAATTAATAAACTAACTTTACAATACTTCAAACTTGTTATATGACACAATTAAGAAAACTCTGTCTCTCCTTAATCTTAACCTTAATCTCAACCTTTTCCCTGGCCACGGAAGGAATGTGGTTGCCCTTGCTTCTCGAAAAATTGAACGAAAGAGAGATGAAAAGCCTGGGAATGAAGATCAGCGCAAAGGATATTTATAATATTAACAGCGGAAGCCTAAAGGATGCCATTGTAAGCTTCGGTGGATTTTGTACCGGGGAAATAATATCGAACAAAGGACTTGTTCTGACCAATCATCACTGTGGATTTGACGCGGTGCAAAATCATTCCACGCTTGAACATAATTATATAAGAGATGGGTTCTGGGCGATGAAGAATAGCGAAGAGCTTCCCAACCCCGGATTATTCGTAACATTTATTGTAAGAATTGAAGATGTAACCAAACAGGTTTTGAATGGAGTTACTGCACAAATGAGTGAAAGTGAAAGACAATCACTGGTAGATAAGAATATGGAATCGTTGCGTAATACTATAAAAAAAGAAACCTACCAGAGAGCATTGATACGTGGATTTTTCGAAAATAATCAATACTATCTTTTTGTTACCGAAACGTATAATGATGTTCGCCTGGTAGGCGCTCCGCCTTCCGCTATCGGCAATTTTGGAAAAGATACTGATAACTGGATGTGGCCAAGACACACGGGAGACTTTTCAATATTCCGTATTTATGCAGGCAAGGACAATAAGCCCGCAAATTATTCTCCGGATAATGTGCCTTATGTTCCGAAAAAATCATTGACAATTTCACTAAGCGGTGTAAAGGAAGGAGACTTTACAATGGTATTTGGTTTCCCGGGAAGAACGATGGAATATCTTCCTGCCGCTGCGGTTGAACAAATAATGACAGTAAATGATCCGGCAAAAATTGCAATTCGCGAAAAAGCGCTGAACGTAATGGATGCCTTTATGAGAAAAGATGAGCAAATAAAAATTCAGTATGCATCAAAATATGCAGGTGTTCAGAATTCGTATAAAAAGTGGCAGGGAGAAGTGCTTGGTCTTACCAGAAGCAATGCGGTCGGTAAAAAGAAAGCGTATGAAGCGGAATTTCAAAAAAGAGTAAATGGAAATCCCGGATGGAAAACAAATTATGGAAATGTTCTGCAGGAGCTGAACAGTGCTTATGCAGAACTAAAACCATT
>JAICPX010000095.1 GCA_025929635.1 Chitinophagaceae bacterium | reverse complement strand
CTCACCGATGGTACGCACTATGCAGACGCAAGATCCATTGCCGTTGTGGGTAGCGATGTGTATGTGGCGGGTTGGGAATCCATCGGCTCTTTTGCGGTAGCCAAATACTGGAAAAACGGCCAGGCTATGGCACTTACAGATGGTATGAATCATGCTAATGCAAATTCAATAGTCGTAGTGGACAGCGACGTATATGTGGCGGGAGGGGAAGACAACAGCGGGGGTATTGCTGTAGCCAAATACTGGAAAAACGGGCAGGCAATAGCACTCACAGATGGCACAAAGAATGCCAATGCAAGGAGCATTGTTGTGATAAAGCGGTAAAAGTTGTAATAAAACTGTAGATCATTAAACCTCTAACGAAAAAAAAATTTCTTCTTTTGTCATTATCCATTTTTGTTGCACTTATATTTTTCTCCTGCAAAAAAGCAAACGATGAAAGGAATGAGGGCAATAAACCTCTTGTCGCCATAGCAGGGCCTGACCTGGTAGTTACTTTACCAACCGACAGGATTTCGTAAAGCACTTGAAAATTGATCATTGAATATTGTCCAAAGGACTCCTTCGGAGAATCTTGAGTCTTTTCAATTTTTGAGTTAAGACTCAAGATTCAAGAGACAATATTCAAGTCTGAAGGTTTTTGTTCGCCCGGAAAGCATTTGAAAATTTATCATTGAGTATTGTCCAAAGGACTCCTTCAGAGAATCTTGAGTCCTTCATTTTTCAGTTAAGGCTCAAGATTCAAGAAACAAGATTCAAGGCTTGAGGGTCACCGTTTATTTTTGTTTTTCCCCGCCGTAGAAATGCATTTTCCAACAATAGCAATTAACTCTTCAGTTTCCTTATATATAGGGTCAAGTTTTGACAAAGGAGTGATGTATGCTTTTTTGATAATGATCTTTAACGACGTTCTGCATTCCTTCAGCTCCTTCAAGACAACTTTTAGTTTATGTATAAAATCTTCCGGTGACTCTGCCGCCTGGGATTCACTATAATTAAAAGCCGGTGAATGACAACTTTTTATTAGCTGCCCCGCCATGTAATTACCGCTTCGCGTTTTAGGCAGGGACTCGACTACATCTATCATACGGCACGTATAGTTTATCAGTCTATCTTCCAGGTCGTAGTTCCGTGCCATAGTTTTTCTATAAAAATATTACTGACGATTTTGCCAGCCAAGATGATTTCCCGTTCATTGATCGTTTTTTCCTCGTAATATACAGGTGATGTACTCAATAAACTTGAATATTGATCATTGAGTATTGCGTCTTGAGTCTTGAGTCTTGAGTCTTGAGTCTTTCGCATTTTCAGGTAAGACTCAAGAATCAAGATTCAAGGCTCAGGTTTGCTCTTCCGGAACTTGAAAATTGATCATTGAGTATTGTCCAAAGGACTCCTTCGGAGAATCTTGAGTTTTTTGCATTTTTCAGTTAAGACTCAAGATTCAAGAAACAAGATTCAAGGGTCAGGGGCGGGAAGAAATAACTTGGTTACAAATTAAAGGACATATTCAAAAAATAATAGCCCCCATTGGTTCCATAAGGTATAGCAGCATTACTATAAAGGCTAACTCTATCCGTCGGGTTTAGTATGCGGTCAGGATAAATATTAAATATATTATTAGCGCCAACTGTTATGGTTATCCACGATTTTGGATTATAGCTTATGCTGCAATCTGTCAGAACCCGCGGAGAAAAAGTTTCGAACAGGGTATCAACTGCCGGCGTGGTAACAATAGTAGCAATTCCAGTGCTGCCAAAATAAGTGTTACGTAAAGTAAAACTGTACCTGCCTTTATTGACTATAGCAGACAGTATTATTTTTTCTCCCGGCTGATCTCTTTTCAACGTTGTTCTTTCTTCTATACCGAAGAGTGTATTCGTATAATTGGAAATATTCGTAACAACATCTGTAGTTTTAATAGCACCATATATAGAATGACGGTTAACATTGGCGGCAAGCGTTAGGCTAATAATGGTTTTATGAATTTTCCAGTTGCCATTTAGTACTGCATCAACCCCGTAGGTTCTGGTATTAATGGCATTTGTGTAAAATTGTACATAATCAATGCCCGGATGATCAACCAATATTGCATGAACCTGCGGATCTGTTCTTCTAAAAACACCGCTTAGTACGATACGGTTCTTAATTTGTATAAGATACCCGTCCAAAGTAAAGCTGACAGATGAAAGCCTTGAGGTAAGACCAACGCTTAGGTTCGTAGCTCTTTCTGCGGTAAGCGAAGGGATATGAAAAGCTCTTGTAACAGGACTTTCGTTATTGAATACACGCTGAATTTGCGTTGATCCACGAAAAGATTGTAGCCCGGAGAAATATCGTTGCTGCAAGCTGGGTGCACGGTATCCGTTACTTATCGAACTGCGTATGGAAAATTTGGGACTGAACTTATATCGAACTGCTAATTTACCGGCAAGGTTGCTGCCAAAATCTGTGTAATATTCATATCGGCTCGCGGCATCAATAAGCAAGCGATCATCAGGCTCCATTTCCCAGTTGATATATACAGATGAGGCGGACCGATTTTTATTGACTGCATCAGTGCTGCTTACACTGCCAATCGATGGTTGTGCGCCAGCCTGCTTGGGACCGGCACCATCATAGTCTGTGTACGCGGCTTCATCGCCTGCTTTTAATCTGTAATTCTCAAATCTCCATTCTGCTCCGTAGATCAGTTTGCTTGAATTCCAGTTATTGCTATTTATTGAAAGATCTTTTGTAAAACTGAGGTTATTTATATATAAATTATAAACATATGTGCCGAGGTAAAAAGATGTAGGTGCATCTGCTCCGAGCGTATTTTGTTGCGAAGCATTGTTTGAATTGTAAACTTCCATCCCGGTCATACTATTTCCATATGAGCTGCTCAGTTCCCAATGCCAATTCTTTCTTGTTATTCCTCTTAAACCTGCAATACCGGTGGCATCCCAGTTTGCATTTGTCACTATTGGTTTAAATCCATGCGGGTGTAATAATTTATTTACCCGAATAGAATCATTAGGATAACGATAATTTCCCCAGGTATAAATTTTTTTATAATTAATGGTAGCTGTCCAAAAAGCTTTAAGACGATCTGTAAAAGGATATGCCCCATTTATCAGAATACCGGCACTTCCAAGTTTTGCTGTTCCATGATTTTTTGAAAAGATACTCCTGTTTATGCCGTTGGCTGCGATGGTGGAATCATCTGTGGCGATTACGCCGGCAGAGTCCATTCCATTGCGATAAACTTCATATACAAGACCAGAATAAATCCGGGCCCTCGTGGTTGGGTCCTGGGTTCGTACTTCTCCGGAAAAACTAAGAAATCCCTTTTTTTCTGAAGGCAATCTTTTATTTTTTAACTGAATTCCTTTATACAATCCGATCCACGATTTAAAACCATCCCCGGCATAGTATTGCCCTGCATTAGCATGAACCATGGCTTTCCCTGTTGACTCTTTTAAACGAACATTCAATACGGCCGCAATCGCATCAGATCCATATTGAGCAGATGCACCATCCCGCAGAATTTCAACTTTGTCAATTGCAATGAAAGGGATGGTGCCAAGATCGTTGCTGGTTGATCCTCTGCCAAGATCGGATTTAGGTACGCCATTATTAAGCCAGGCACCATTATGATACCGTGTATTGTTCAGTAAAATAAGTAAATGATGCGGATCGGTTCCTCTATAAGTGACGGGTTCTGACAGCTTCTGTCTGTCTGTATGAAGTGAAGGCAGCGAATAGAAGAGCATTTGTATAACACTTGGATGATTTGTTTGCGCCAATCTTGTTGAAGTGAGCACATCTACAGGAACTGCCGTATTCAAATTACTTCTCTCTTTGCCCGCTCTTGATCCCATGATCGTTACTTCATCTAACAGATCGTTTGGGATCATGTTAAATTCAACACTATTCTTTTTGCCTGCTACAATGGTAATGCTGGTTTCTAGTTTTTTGTAACCTGCATGTGTAATGATAATAACGTATGTTCCCGGATTAAGGGAAAACGAAAATTGACCCTTGTGATCTGTAATAGTAGTTTGACTGGCGATGGATACTGTAGCTGATGGCAACGTTTCAAATCCGCTTCTTACTGTTCCGGTCAGCGTACTGGTTTGCGCAAATAGGATGTTGTCCGCAAACAGAATTAATATAATTGCGGATGCAATCTTATATGATAATATCATCCTCATGCGGACAAGGTTCAGGTTGCTGATGAAGTATTTAATATTCTGCCTACATCATGTTTATATAATCTTCCAATGGGCAAATCATGTTTTGCTATCTGGATACTGTCTGCATTATAACTTTCAATTTTGTTGATAGCAATTATATACGATTTGTGGATTCGTAAGAACTCATCAGCCGGAAGTAATTCGGCCAGGGTGGTGAGTACATACTTGGTAACAATGGTTCGGTTCTGTGTTACGATTTTTATGTAGTCTTTTAGCGCTTCAATAAATAAAATATCATTGAAGAAAACTTTTACCATCTTTCGGTCGGCACGGAAATAAAGAAATGAATTTGCCTGCTCTTTATGATTTTCTTTGCTTGCTGATAGTGTATGGTCTGCCGGAGCAGTTATTTGTAAAATTTTATTTACCCCTTTTAAAAATCTTTCGAATGAAATCGGCTTAAGCAAATAATCAACAGCATCCAGTTCAAACCCTTCCAGTGCATACTTTCGGAATGCGGTTGTGAAAATAACCTTCGGTGGTGCTTTTAAAGTCCGGATAAAATTAGTGCCCAGCAACTGGGGCATTTGGATATCAAGAAAGATCAAGTCAACAGGATGATCTTTTAAGAAGGAAATGGCTTCTACTGCGTTGGCACAGGTTCCTGCCAGTTCCAACGCATCAACTCCTGCAATATGTTGTTTTAATATTTCTCTTGCAGGAGGCTCGTCATCTACAACAAGACATTTTATTTTCTTATTCTGAAGCATACTTCAAGACTGGAACTGTGGTTTTTTCTTTTCTTGTAATATCAAAATCAATTTCTTCCTTTTCAACTGCAATTTCTGCATTATCTGCAAGCCCGATATTCAACAACACGATGAACATTTCCTGTTCGGTAGTCATTTTTAATTCATGAATTCCCGGATATAATAAAGATAATCTCTTCTGAACATTGGCTAATCCATTTGTGTTCATCAACGATTGATCAGGTAAGTTTTCAGAAATACCATTGGTTAGTTTCATCGAAAAATTATTTCCTTCTATCCTTATATCCATATTTATCCAAAACTGTTCTGTCATTTGCCTGCAATGGTTAAAACTGTTTTCTATAAACGGCAGCAATAAAAATGGTGCAATGCTGTTGCCATCCGGGTCTCCTTTTATATTTACTTGTATTTCCGGGTCATCATTATATCTTATTTTTTCCAGTTGCATATATTCCTTCATCATTTCAATTTCCTTCTCCAGGGGTACGGTTGGCCGATCACATTCGTAAAGCATATAACTTAACAGGTCAGATAGTTTCAGTAGCATACCGGAAGTTCGTGGCGAAGAGGACAGGGCATGGGTATAAATATTGTTTAATGTTTTAAAAAGGAAATCCGGATGAACCTGGGCTTTTAATAATTGTAACTCGGCATTTATTTTTTCCTTTTCCAATCGCTGACTTTCTTTTTGTTTCAGCCACCAGTATTTAAGATATTTTATGATCGCTGCTGCTGCAGCCACTTTGACGAAATTCATTAATCCAAGATTGACAGCTGGCCATGGTCGGCTTAACTGTTGATTTATTCTTGTCGTTCCAAGAAATGAATCAATAGATGAAAAGATATTCCAATACAAAAAATGAGAGGCAAGATACAGGCTAGTGCAAAGCAAAACGAAATATCCTGCAGCTTTTAGTAATTTCCCTTTAATGATCTTTGGAAGAATAAAATATATCAACGGATAGCAGGCTAGTGCAAACAACGATAACAGTAAAAAAGTTTTAAGTGGAAGATGATCACCCGGCGCCAGGTAATAGGGTCTTATTCTGCCAGCTATGGGTTGCTGAAAAAGGGAAAAGCATAAAATAAAATATAACCACCATGATGACCAAAAGGCAAGATGACGCAGTACTTTATACTTTTTTTCCCCAGAAAAAACAAATTCATGCCAGCGCATATTCACTCGTTGGTTTTATTTCATCTTTAATGATTGTGTGGTTTTTTATGTCATGCAGCTGCAAGCTGAGATAAACACTGTAGCTATCCGATTCTGAAAATATGCGGAGCTCATGAGTGCCCGGGTAAAGTAATTCCAATCTTTTCGTGACATTCTTTAAGCCAATATTTCCCTGCCCGACAGGCAGGCGGGCTTTTGATAAGAAAGACTCGTTTGTTGAAGGCTTGCTGTTCATGACCGTAAACCGCAGCCAATCATTTTCAATTTGGATAGCAAGCCTCACCCACGGTTGAGTGATCATTTTACTTGTGCCGTGTTTAAAACTGTTTTCTACAAACGGTATCAGCAATAAGGGAGCTATCATTTTTTCTTCAGGTTTGCCATCTATCTCAATTGTCATTTGCATCTGTTCGGCATATCTTATTTTTTCCAAAGCCATATAATCCTGTATCATTTTAATTTCTTTCTCAAGGGGTACCAATGGCCTGTCACATTCATGCAGGATGTAATTCAACAAGCCTGAAAGTTTTTTGATCATAACCGGTGCTTGTGCCGAATTTGTAAGGGTAAAAAAATAGATATTGTTAAGTGTATTGAATAGAAAGTGAGGATGTACCTGTGCTTTTAATAATTGTAATTCAGCTTTTGTTTTTTCTTTTGATAACTGTTCTGTTTCTTTTTGCTTCTGCCACCATCGCTTAACGAGTTTGATCATCAGGGCAAAGCCAAGGACGATTGGTAAGCTACTGAACTGATCGATTATAACGACTTGCATCATTCCTGAAAAAGCCATCGCACCACCTCCGGTTGTTCCGGCAATAATATTATAAACAACGGGAGAATATTTGAGTACGGCAGCGACAAAATAAAAAGCAATCACCACGCAGGTAGTGATGGATGCAACAAGGAAAAAATTTTTTCTTTTATAAAAGTAATTAGGCAGCAACCAGTATATCAAAACATAGGTAAATACGATCTGCGCTACGATCACTCCCAAAAATGAATTAACAATAAGCGATTTAATAAAAAAAAGCGCTGCCCCCAGTTCCTGGTAATTTCTTGTTCCGGGACCGCTTGTATCCCAGCCCTTAAAAACATGTATAGGGTAATGGAATAGAAGGTTAAATGCGACACACCATAAAAGCCAGAATGCAATATGCCTCGCAATGCGATGTTTTCGTTGATCGGAAAATATGAATTCATTTTTTGTCACGGGCAATCTGGTTCGATAAATTTAAACAATTCCATTCGTAAAAAATTAAGCTTCAACGGAAATTAGACATCCGCAAATATGGTTGAGATGAAAACCGTTCATCGTCGACAACCGGTTTAGATGCTTGCTGTTGGTAGATGTGACATTTTCATTTTACGGTTTAGCGAAATGAAAATCTTTCGCTGCTTTACTATCATAATTTGGTTGTTGAATTTAATAATCAAAACGTTTTTTATGAGAAAAAATACAAGCCCTTTACTGGTATTGGCCCTGGCCACCTCTTTTATTTTTTATTCGTGTCAGAAGACTATAGATAGACAAGCTGAAGTTAGTGAGATCGCAACTGCGGCTAATATATCAAAAGGTAATGGAGTGGTTCCATATAAGTTTGAAAGAATTAATGAGCATAATTTCTATTCCCAGGGCTGGAAAGAACAACAGGTCAACATCGCTGGTACCACCACTATTTTTTCAGATGAGTCGGAACATGTTGAGATTGTTTGCGGGCCCGATAATGATACAGATCCCCGGCTGATCCAAGGTTGTGTTACAATGAATCTTCCAACATCTGGTGACGCGACTTTAAGAAGAATACGTCTTCGCCGGGGAGGGTATTCAGGTACTCTTTTGAAGGATCTTACGGAACTAAAATACAGTAGTTATGTTGTTAATAATGCGCCTACAATTATGGTGCTGCAGGTTGATGTTACAAATGATGATGCCAAGGATTTCAATATATTTTTCGAACCCAGGCCGCATTTCCAGGGTGCCGGTTATCCTCCTGTGATTTTGAACACATGGCAACAATGGGATGCGCTGCAGGGAATTTGGCATTTTGAAGCAGTTACTATTAGTGGGCTGCCGGATAAAGCAACAATAGCGCAATTAGTGGCACTGCATCCCAACGCCAGAATAATTGATACACCGCCACTGGGACATAATGGCGAAGGTGTGCGGTTCACTATTGGCGGTAGCCCAAGACCTAACTATGATAATACAATCGGATATTTCGATGCTTTGATCATCGGAACGAAGAATGAGCAACATTCAACGCTATTTGATTTTACATGCGACAATTCTGGTGATCAATAAAACATAGTAAAAATCTGGCCACAATACTGTTTATGTCGAGCAGAGAATTATTACTGATCAATAAACAATCTACCATTTAAAGTAATTTCTTTAAAAACAATCGGAGGTCAATTATGAAACACAAAACTTTTTTTTGCCTTAGCATTTTCCTGTCTGTTATCCTTTTCGCTTGCAGCAAAAACAACAATACTGTGTCACAAAAGGAAACACTACCTGAAGAACAAACGGCTGCAAACAATAACGCAGGAGCATCCCAAATATCGGGAGTCGGCTTTTATGCTACCACGGGTGAATGTGATTACGGAAGCCAGGGTGCTGCTTATGCTATAAGAATGACGGGAGATCTTCAAGGTTGCCTCTATGCATTCATTGACGATTTCGAATGTTCGCCGAGTGGAACATATCGGGAAGAGGGGAGAGAGTTATTCGTTGGTACCTATAACGGGCAACCCGGGACGTTCTGGACAACTTACAAATTTGAAGCGAGGTATGAAGGGTGCTCCGAAAACGGCGCCCCTTTAGGTGCAGAGATCTTTGGACGTTGTCAACACCCTATTGTAGCAGGTAGCGGCACAGGTGTTTTCAATGGTGTTAGCGGCCAACTGAATTTTAAAGACGACATCGAAGCAGGGAACTTTCCTTATAGAGGACAATTGCGGTTCTAAGGTTACTGAGCGCCAGTTTATTGGCAAACAACAAAAGTGAATACTTGAATTCATCAGGCGTTATGAAGACGAAAATCTTATTACGGGCAATCGTTGTACTAATTGTAATACTGGTAAATGTTTCCTGCAAAAAGGAAAATTCTTGTGAAGGCTGTAAAGAGATTAACCAACCACCAATCGCCATAGCAGGGCCTGACCAGGTGATCACTTTACCAACCGATAGTGTTTCATTAGATGGATCAGCATCAAATGACCCGGATGGGAGAATAAGTGTTTGGCTCTGGAAAAAAATTTCGGGTCCTGCTTCTTTTGATATCACGAATTCATCAAGTCAAAAAACTGTTGTTAAAAATCTTGAAAAGGGGGTTTATCAAATTGAATTGAAAGTTACAGATGATAAAAATTCTTCGATAACAGATACAGTTCAGATAATTGTTAATGATCCAGAGGTTGATATTTATGTATCTGGATCGCTTGATATTAGTAATGGCGTCAGTTATGATTATATACCAGCATTATGGAAAAACGGTATAGTACAAAACCTGCCTGCCGAAGGTCATCAGGGATTTGCAAGATCAGTATATGTATCAGGATCGGATGTGTATGTGGTGGGGTGGGATGCGGCGAAAGCCAAACTATGGAAAAATGGGGTGGCTTTAAATCTTACCAATGGTTTATTTGTTTCTTCCGCAAATTCAGTATATGTATCAGGATCGGACGTGTATGTGGCGGGGTATGATGGCAAAATAGCGATGTTATGGAAGAATGGGGTGGCCCAAAATCTTACCGATGGTTCATTTACGGCCTCTGCAAATTCTGTGTATGTATTGGGGACAGATGTGTATGTGGTGGGCACTCAAGACGAAGGCGCCGCTTATCAGGAAATTGATGACAATGGCACAGTTCATAATCTTAGGAAATCTGTAGCCTGGTTATGGAAAAACGGGGTGTCGCAAAATCTAACCGATGGTTCACATCATGCTTCTGCAAATTCAGTATATGTTTCAGGTTCGGATGTGTATGTGGCAGGTTATGAACTAAACTCTATTGGCTTAGGCAAGGTCAGACTATGGAAAAATGGAGTGGCGCAAATTCTTGAAAGCCCATCTGATACTTTACTTGGTACTTGGGCCTCCTCAGTTTATGTGGCAGGATCAGATGTATATGTGGTAGGTTCAGAAGGAAAAAATAATACTCGCAATGCTAAATTATGGAAAAATGGAGTCGGGCAAGACCTTTCATCTGGCCCCAATTGGCAATGGGCAACTTCTGTATTTGTCTCTGGCAACGATGTATATGTAGTAGGATATGGTATCGGTGATGGTATCAATAGCGTGAAATTATGGAAAAACGGTGTTGTTCAGAATCTTGCTGGTATTTCAGAGGCTTTTTCAGTTTTTGTTGTAGAAAAATAAAAAGGAATGGGGGCTGCATCAACAGAATTTGACAACGAGGGCAAATATATATGAGACGGGTCGCGACGCAGGAATTCTGTCTATTTAAACGATTAACTGGTGATTTAAACTTATCGATACTTATGATTATGAGAAAGCATTTAATTCTGACAGGGATCTTTTTCTTATTCACAGGCAGTTTTGTGTTTACTTCTTGTAAAAAAGAAACTTCATGTGAAGGGTGCAAAGAAAATAATAAGCCACCGACCGCTATAGCAGGGCCGGATCAGGCGATCACTTTACCAACCGACAGTGTTTTGATGGATGGATCAGTATCCAGCGATCCGGATGGGACGATAAGTGCATGGCTCTGGACAAAAATTTCGGGTCCGGTTTCCGTAAGTATTAACCGATCAACAAATTCAGTTGCGATTGCAAAAAACCTTACAGGAGGTATATATCAATTTGAGTTGAAAGTAACAGATAATGGCGGACTTTCTGCAAAAGACACTGTCCAGGTAATTGTAAATAACCTGTCACAACCAAACAGGCCCCCAATGGCGAATGCCGGAACAGATCAAATAATTACTCTTCCCATCAATACAGTAACACTTGATGGCAGTGCTTCAACTGACCCCGATAATAATATCACAGCCTATGCATGGACAAAAATTGCCGGCCCGCCATCTTCTTCTATTAATAATGCAAGTGCTGTTCAAACACAAGTCATAAATCTTGCAGCCGGCACTCACCAGTTTGAATTGAAAGTAACGGATGCGGGAGGATTGTCTTCAAAAGACACGGTGCAGGTACTGGTAGTGACTCCACCACCGCCATGCACAGACTGTAAGATTGTTTTCGTCAGCGATCGCGATGGTAATGCCGAGATCTATTCCTGTAACGCCGATGGGTCGAATATACTTCGCCTTACTTACGACCCCGGGTCCGATGAGGATCCTGCATGGTCACCCGATCGTACCCGGATCGCATTCATCAGTGATCGCACCGGCAATCCGGAATTGTACATCATGAATGCAGACGGCTCAAATGTTATCCGCAAAACCTTCTCCGGAACCTACAACCAAAATCCAACCTGGTCACCGGATGGAACGAAGATTGCCTTTTCGTCAATGAGTAATGGCAGCATGAACATCTGGGTGGTCAATGTGACGAGCGGGTCACCTTTACTGTTGTTTGAAGCTCCGGGATGGGATGCACGCCCAGCCTGGTCACCAGACGGAACAAAGATTGCGCTTGTTAGCGACTGGATGGCTTACGACTTTGTCTATGACATTTACACGATCAATGCGGATGGCTCCGGCTTCACTGCTCTTACCGGCAACATCTTCGATCATTTTGATTACCTGAATCCGGGTTGGTCGCCCAACGGAACAAAACTCGCCATTGCCATTAGTCAAACGATCGGAATCGATCAATACAATACACAAGTCGGTGTCATGAACCCCGATGGTAGCAGTCTCACTACAATTGTGTCAGGCGCTGCACCGTGGACGAGGACATCATGGTCGGCCGATGGCACCAGGATCGCATATACTTCGTTGTTTGGTTCGAGGCGGGATGTCTCATGGGTTTCTGCGGATGGTACTGCATGGGGGATCATCGTGAGTAATGGGTGGAATGCAGACTGGTAGCACAAAAGAATTCTCCTGAATCGGCTTGTG
>JAICPX010000656.1 GCA_025929635.1 Chitinophagaceae bacterium | reverse complement strand
GTCCATAGGGCGGTCAGTTTTGTTTCAGCGGTGTAACTATTCAAGCGTTTTGAACAGGTATTTTTTTCCTGATCTATTTATCCGTTAGTAACCAGTAAAACGTACTATATACCCAAACACCTACGAGCATTAAAATCATTGAAGTAAAAATAGCCGGCTCAACATTTTTTATGATAAGTGAAACCAATATTCAGAAGATCATTTATCAGGCAGGCTTTTTCGGCATCCAATCAGTACAAAGTTTCTTTCTTTCCAAAAGGCGCTTAATTTACTCGGGGTTGCTTCTACAACGAGGAAATTATATACTTCATTTTCTAAGCGAATAGTAACTGTTTTTTCATCCATTGTCCATTGAATGTTGAATGTCTGTCCCAATTCTTCCCAGGTCCCTGTCTTATCTTTTTTAAAATCGATGATTGCTTTGGCTTCCGGGAAATACCACCTGCCGACAAAGTTTTTTTGTATTTCGGCCTCGGTTTGGAGCCTTGGAAGATCGAGCAAAAAAGAGTCTGTATATTTTATGTGGTCTTTGTTAAGGGCAAGAGTTAATCTTTTCAACTCATTCGTGTCTCTTGTTTCGATATGGTCCTTTTCAGTTGCAAAATTGATTTGCAGATCCCGTGCCTCGTCCATGATATGCTGGTTATTTGGCGACAATTCTAAGGCCCTGTTCAGTTTTATGACTGAATCAAGAAAAGCGTCGGTAATTCTTTTTGCATCGGTATAGCGGGCGATCTTAAGATTCAAAAAAGCCTTTAGCCTCATATCTATAAGTGCCTCGTTTTTAAGATCTTCAAGATTATCAATAAGCACTCCCAGGTAATGTGTGAGGTCTTTTTGGAATTGGATCTGGTCAAAAGGATCGCTTAAGCAAATAGCTTCTTCTGAACTCTTCAAATAGGCGGCTTCATATTCTCTTATCACGTTCCATGAAGCATAGGTTTGCTTCGCTTTATTTTTATCAGGATTATTAAAAATAAAAAATACGGCTGATGCACCAACTAAAGAAACAATGATACCCGGCAAAATAAGCTTGATAGGGGTAATAAAATGTTCGGCTCTCAATGAAAACTTTGGCATTGTGGGTGGCGGTTGTCAGGGTATACCGGGAACAAAATAATAAACTTATTTTTCTTTTACGGCAAAATTTGCCAACAACGCTGTATCGGGGTCGACAATGATTGATATGGGTTTCTGATCGGCCTTAACCTTAAAAGAAGATGCATTGCTATCCACAAGAATCTTTTCGGTCTTACCGGCACCCGTCGAATATTTTAATTTTAGACTCAATGGAAATTGAAATGGAATATTTTGTAGCTGAGTTACATCGATTGAAACCGATTTTCCGGCGACGTCATAGCTCCACTTAAGATCCAGTTCCGGTTGACCCGCAGTATATAACCATTGATCAAAAAATTGTTTTAGATCTTTTCCCGAAGCTCCTTCAAATATTTTCTGAAGATCTCTTGTATCTGCGATTCCACCGGCATAAGCTGCATAGTAATTTCTGATCGATCTCCAAAAAACAGAATCTCCTAACTCGGAACGAAGCATATGCAATACCCATCCGCCTTTTTGATAAGAGTTTGGGTTCAGCAACTTCATGTAATCAGTCTCATCAGTATCAACAACAGCTTTGTTACTTTTTCCTGAATATTCTATCACTTGTTTCCTGTCTTCACGCAGCATTTTTATTGCCGTGTCTTTTCCGTATTTATTTTCAAAATAAAGAATGGTGAAATAAGTCGCAAAACCTTCACTCAACCATAAATGGCCGAAACTTTTTTCCGTAGCCATATTGCCAAACCATTGATGGGCTATCTCATGGGCGAACAGACCTTCGCTTTTTCCT
>JAICPX010000504.1 GCA_025929635.1 Chitinophagaceae bacterium | reverse complement strand
GTAATTAATATTTTAACATCCGGCTCGACCAATAATTTTTATTTGTTGCTAATTTTGGAGCCCAAATAAAAAATGAAACTGGCTTTAATTTTTGTTGCATTATTTCTTTCGGCTGCTTGTTTTGCAGGAGATACCACATACACTATCAAGATCAATTTTCTATACGGTTCAAGACCTGGAAAAGGTTATCATCAACAGGAATCAAAACTCTTTGGTGGAATAAAAGGCGGTCATGTAAGTGTTGAAGCTGGCGGAAGAGTGTTGGACTTTCATCCCGGCAATAATCCTCTATTTCCAAACAATAAAAAACCCAGCGGCCGATTTAGTATTCACCAGTCTGTGTACTGGGATGGTGACGATAAATGGAAAACAGTTGTTGTACCTGTTACTGAATCACAATATATAGCGTTGCAAAAGATCTTTGATTCAGTAGCGGGAAAAACCCCTTATGACTATGCCATCTTTGGTATGCGGTGCGCAGCTGCCAGCTATGATGTCTTGAGCAAGATTGGGTTGTTCAGGGAATATTCAATCAATAAAAATGTGATCACCCATTTCTATCCAAAGCTTTTGCGTAAGAAGATCCTGAAATGGGCTGATAAGAATAATTACACGGTTATTTCAAATGAAGGGAGGTCTTCCAGAAAATGGGAAAGTGATGTCGGTGTTTTTTAACGTATGAGCACCAAAGTTCCTTTCTTGGTAAAGCTCCCGGGACGGAAAACGTATTTATAGGTCACATAATACACATACACACCTGCCATTTGCTGCACATTGTTATAAACCCCATTCCATCCTTTTTGCAGGTCATCTGTTTGAAAGACTAATTGACCCCACCGGTTATAGATCAGCAATTCGCCAGTAGTAGGACAGGTTGAAAGAACTTTTATCAGTTCATTTTTTCCATCACTATTCGGTGTAAATGCTGACGGCACAAAAAGCGAGCATTCACAACCGTCTATTTTTCTCAGGACAATGATCGTATCAGATACCCGTCCACAATTATTTGTTACACTCACCCAGTACTTTCCCGGGCCGGGGATGATCATAATTTTACCGGTTGTGTTATCACTCCATGTATAACTATATCCTGTTGCATCCAAAAAATTCTTTAAATGAAGCGTATCATACTGACATACTTCACGTGACGGACCCAGCTCAAGTGTCGCCGGAAACTGTTGGGTGACGAGAATGCTATCCCTGGAAGAGCCGCAGACATTCGTGGTCTCTAGCCAGTACAGTCCCGGCTGATTGACTGATAATTGTGGATCGGTCGACCCATTCTGCCACAAATATGAGGTGACATTAACAGTAGTGGTTGCAGTTAAAGTTATTTGGGTTCCCGAACATATAATTGTATCCCGACCCAATCGAGCGTCGGGAACTGGTGTCATTTCCACAAGAACTGAATCTTCCCGTCCGCAGGTATCGGGTATAGTGGAATATCTTACCTTATAAACGCCGGAGTTTGTAGCCGTGATATTTTGTGTTAAGAGATTTGTTCCGTCAGGCAACGTCCATTTATAGGTACCGCCGGCAATTAAACCACCTCCAATTGCTCTTAACAAAACACCTGGATTGTTGCAATATGGTTGATTAGATGCAATCTCGATCGTAACTGTTGCTGTGCATACAGGAGCCGCCTCAGCCATACAATAATCATTGAAATTGGCCATACCCCATATAAAAAGACCAGCGGTTGTACAACTATAGTACAAACTTGCCTGCATGGTGGTTATGTTCAGGCTATAAAGTTTGTTTATATCACTTAGGTAAATTGTACCATCTGCTTTTACGACTATACCATAAATATTGGCACCGCCGGGTAATCCAAGTATATAACTTGAGTTGACAGAACCATTGGTTGGATCGATGCTCGCAAGAATATTACCGTTGCATGCCAGGTACAAGGTTCCGTTATGAAAAGCAAGATCTCCGGCGCTTGACAGGTTAGTGGGTGTAAGGTTGGCAACTACAGTTACGACACTGCTTGCTAAGTTGAACTTAATAATATGAAATGTATTTCCTGAAAATGCAAGTCTTGAAGCCAAATAAAGATTGCCATTAGCATCCGAGGTAAGCGCATTGGAAAAATCATAACCCGGAATTGCAGCAACAAAAGTGACCTGAGCCGTAGCGGGATCGATCAGCCAGATCTTGTTTTCGATCCAGTCAACGCCATATAATTTTCCAGCTGGTGTCCATGTTATGTCGGTCATTGAACGACCCATATTGCCAACAAACGTTTCGAGCCCTGTTTGATGATTGATCCAGAAAAGATCACCATTATCATCGCCGATCCAGATTACATCGATCGGCTCGCAATTACATACGGTGGCACTGCTGTAATAGCATGAATAATCCTCGCAATCTTTCAGGCCGTTTGCATCGTCATCAACGTTGTTACTACATATCTCAGATTGAAGTCTTGAAAGGATGTGTTTTGCTGATGGTGCTGCAGGTTTTGTAATAATCACCTCACCTGGTTGCTGCGCAGTCAAGCAATAGAAAGTAAATAGTTTCGCCGTTATAAGCAGCAAGGTGGTCCGCATCCAAAAGTCCAGAAATAGTGAGCGTTAAAAATACTCATCCGTGGCCGTTATGCAAATGAGAAAACTACTAATTCATATGTTTTAGAACTTTCCACATCTCTTCCGCCACGAATTGGTTACCCCTGGCATTCAAATGCACCCTGTCTGTAGTAAGAATACCACGATCCTTGTTATCAGGGTTATTTTTTAGGTTATGATCAAGAAATGCTTTTCGTAGATCCACGATCGCCAATTCATTCTTTTTGGCGATCCGCCTGATAATATTGCTGTATTCGTTCATATCACCATCCTGCTGGTTGCTGAAATCCGTTTTTTCACCGATCGCAGCCGGTGTACAAAGAATGATCTTTATGCTTTTTGTTTTTAATTTGTCAATGATCGCCTGGTAAAACGTCTCAAACTTACCAGCATCCGTTCCAGTACCGGAAGTTGCCTTATGCCAAACGTCGTTTACCCCGATATAAATAATAACGATATCGGGATCCTTTACCATCACGTCATTATCCATTCTTAAATACAGGTCATAAACTTTATTGCCGCTGACGCCGGCCCCGATGAATTCATAGCTGTCGCCTTTACCTTCTGCCTTACACAGCGTATCTATTTTCAAAATATAGCCGCCGGCAGCGGCCCCGGCCTGGGTAATTGAATCACCAAAGAAAATAACTCTTGTCTTTTTTTGAAATGTAAATGATGTTACCAGTAGTGTTATCGCAGATAAGAAAAATAATTTCATGAAGAACTGTTTACCACAATTTAAAACAAAAAAGCATCCCATGAGGAATGCGCAGATAAAACATGAAATTGCAAATACCAAACTCGAGGTGTAATTTTTTACTAACTTGAATGTCCCCTTTTATTCCGACTTCCGACTTCCGACTTCCGACTTC
>JAICPX010000511.1 GCA_025929635.1 Chitinophagaceae bacterium | reverse complement strand
TTTTTTGTCAGAAGCCTTGATGAAGCGGTCAACTATTTTAATCAAAAGAATATCAAAATAAAATACGGGCCATTTAATGACGAGGCAAGTAAAACAAAAAACCTTATCATAAGTGATTGCGAAGGAAATCTCGTGCAGTTTTTTGAAGATCTTAACCGGTAGCTACTTATTTTTTTACATTCGCTTTAAATGTCCCGTTTGGCTGAATTGCCGTAAGACTAACGGGTTTTTCTCCACTCATTTCAAACTTTAAAGTGTATCCTGATACTCCTTTTACCGAAAATGTATTGGGTGATAAAGGGACCAGTTCATAATCCCCCTGCCCGGGAGCAGATACCCACAATGCTTTTTCTTTTATTGTGATTGTGGCGGTTAGTGGAACAGCCTCAAACTCAAAAGCACCAACATATTTTTCCAGTTCATTTGTTGCCAGCGTAAACGTTGGATTACCCATTAATTTATCGAGCTTTTGCCTGGTTTCTTCACCTTTGGTTATCGCATATGCTTTTTTGTAATTGGTGATAGCGCCGGCTGTGTCTTTCATGGCAAGCAATGCGTCAGCATAGGAATCATATGTATTGCCGCTTTCTGGGTAGTTTTCAATATTCATCCGAAAAAGTGCAGCAGCTTTTTCGTAATGTTTTTGAGAAAGTATAAAGTAACCAAGCCCGTTTATCTGCATTTCCGGGGGCGCTACCTTATACCCTATTTCTTTTGATACTGCCTGGTAATGCCGGCGATATTTTTGAACGATTGCAGTGTCCGCACTCATAAAGTCCGCAGGACCTAATTTCAACCGGTACCAGCTAAAAATAAAACGAAGCCCATCATATTCACTGATCAGTGGAACGGAGCCATGATCATCATCTCCATAATACTTACTGGCATACTTCAATCCATTTTGCGGATTGGCTTTAATGAATTTATCCATCGCAAAAATGGAACGGATATGTCTTGTATCGGGAGCTGTATCTTTTTTCATTTTCTCCAGGGTCATTCCTTCAGCCATGGTGTTTGCGATGCCTACGTATAAACTTGTACCATTAAACTTTTGACCGGAGAGTTTCTTTTGCGTGGTTTTTAAAAACTGTTCTTTATCATACCACATGCTTGGATCAATGGCAATATAAGCGTTGAACATTTTGCTGTGATTGGTCAGCATGTGCATGACAGCTAAGCCGCCAAATGAGTGCCCGACCAGGACCCTGTAAGGTTGGGTGGGATAGGATGAATCAATATGCGGGAACAATTCTTTCTGCAGGAATGACGCAAAATTTTCAGCGCCGCCCGTGTTCTTTGAGAAATTAGTATCCATCATGGGCAGATCACTTTCAATTTTCGTTGGCGTCAGGTCTCTTGTCCTGTCAGTATTGGGAATACCTACCACGATCATTTCTGGAAAAATGGTATTGCCATTTACCTGGCTTAGTTGCTGTATCATTCCTACCACAGAGTGAAAATGGCCCTCTCCATCCAGCAGGTAAAGAACAGGAAACCGTTGACCGGGGTTCGGCATCCCATCCATATTGGGAACATGTACCCAGATCTTTCTTTCTTCTTTAAGTATCGTGGAATAGACACTATCGACTTTCCCTATTACAATTTTATTATCTGTCTGCGCTTTACTTGCCGCCGTACTAATCGAGAGCAGTATTAATACCAAATATTTTTTCATGTATGATTTTTAATATTGAGAATTATTACTTTTTGAAATGAGGTGATTTAAATAGGTTCGGCGTACAATTTATCTAATTAAACTCATATTAACTCCTTAACGAATTATGAATCTCCGCCACTTGCTGAAATTTTCATATTTTTTTGACGCTATTCAATCCTGGAGAGCTTAATCATGATTCATTCGTAATTTACTTATAATGGAAACTCTAAAATTAATTGGACATATCAGGTCTACCTTACATGAATTGAAAGATTGTCCCTTGCAGGAGAATGAAGGAGCGCCTGGCGCTTCAATAATGATCGATTCGGAATATATTGATGCAGTTTCCGGGTTAAAAGCCGGGGCTAAAATTTTAATACTCACCTGGCTGCATAAGGGAGACAGGAGTATTTTAAAAACAAAACCCAGAAACAATCCCAAAGCAAGCTTAACCGGCGTTTTTGCGACACGTTCGCCGGACCGGCCCAATCCCATCGGTCTGCATGTTGCAGAGATCTTGTCAATTAATAATAATGTAATAAGCGTTTCTAATCTTGAAGTGCTCGATGGAACTCCGGTGATCGATATAAAACCAGTTATCTGATCAAACCGATTGACACAATAAACCTGGTTGTGAATCATCAGTTGGAATAAAAGAAGTTGAGAAAAATCCTTCTTTGGATTTATAAACTTTTCTATATTCGGATACTAAAACGTTGCTGTATGATTAAACTTGGTCATCTAAAGTCAGGAGATATTGTTATGGTGAATGATGAAGGCCTGATGCGTGAGGGAACAGTAATCCAGACCAATGCAGAAGAACAAATGGCCCTTGTTGACAATGGGATCCAGGAATTCTGGTATGCACCATCAGATATTTTTCCGATTGCTCTTGATGAAGAGCAACTTTTAAAACTCGGTTTTGTGAAGGAGCCCCTGGATGGGACAGCCGTCAAGTATAAAAAAGGGGTTTTCAGGCTGGTTACTCCCGTAGCCGGCGACTTTTCCACGCTGGATATGTGGTACAGGGAGGATAACCGGCATTTTAAGGTACCGATCGCGGTCCATGAACTTCAAAACCTCCATGCCGACATGACCAAAGTGCCTTTGGAACGGGCCTGAAAGCCTGATTCCAAGTGGGTTCGGCCGAACTTAACATAGTTTCAACAGCACCGGGAAAAATAATCCCGGTTTTTTGATTTTTGGGGCTGACACTCTTATCTTTGCGCTCCCAAAAATATATGTCAAAACAATCCCTGATCAAGCAAGACGGCGTAATCATTGAAGCCCTCTCAAATGCTATGTTCAAGGTAAAACTGGAAAATGGCCATGAGATACTTGCAACCATTTCCGGTAAGATGAGGATGAACTACATCCGCATATTGCCGGGTGATAAGGTTGGAGTGGAAATGAGCCCGTATGATTTGACAAGGGGAAGGATAATTTTTAGGTATAAATAGTCCGAATGATGCGTCGATAGTCGATAGTTCGGAGTTAAAGCAAATAACAATGAAAGTAAGAGCATCCATTAAAAAACGCAGTGCAGATTGCAAGATCGTTCGCCGAAAGGGCAAGCTGTATGTTATTAATAAGAAAAATCCCCGGTTTAAACCGCGCCAGGGGTAATTAGATACTGGATGCTGGGTGCTGGATATTGGATACTGGATACTGGCATTCAGGATCAGGCAT
>JAICPX010000554.1 GCA_025929635.1 Chitinophagaceae bacterium | reverse complement strand
CCTGGGAGGTACAGATAGCCGTGCACTTGGTATCAATAATAAGGGTGAAATAATTGGACACTACACAAAAACAGATGGAACCGTTCATGCCTTCATTTATCGTAACGGTCAGATGTATTCTTATTGAGACTTATTTCATATAAAAAGGAGATTGAAGACCCAATCTCCTTTTTCCAGTCAAGTTTGTCTCAGTTCTTTTGAGCCCCTACCAGCTTCCACTCGCGCCACCACCACCAAAACTTCCGCCGCCAAATCCACCAAACCCGCCACTGCTGCCACCGGACCATCCGCCGCCACCACCTGACGAACCCGCACCTCCCCACCAAACAGGTCCGCCCCAGTTACGATACCCACGACGCGATGCAAAGCCACCGCCACGTCCGCCTCCCCCTATTATTCCAAGCAGGATCGAGATAAATATAATAACCAAAAAGATGTGCCATATTTTTAATCCTTTGCCTTTACCATATCCTTTGGGTGCAGTGTATCTTCCTTCAGCCGCTTTTATAATTTCATCAACTGCGTCGGTGAGCCCGCGATAATAATTATCTTCCCTGAAATTGGGACGAATCGTATTCTCAATGATTGACGAAGCAGTATTATCAGATATGGCGCCCTCAAGCCCGTATCCAACTTCAATGCGGATCTTTCTGTCATTCTTGGCAACTAAAATCAAAACGCCATTGTCTTTTTCGGCCTGCCCTCCTACTCCCCACTCTCTCCCTATCTGCAGTCCAACGTCTTCAATCGAATTGCCTTTCAGAGAAGGTATAATCACAACCGCAATTTGATTCGAGGTCTTTTGATCATAAGCGTTCAGCTTTTGTCTCAGGGCTGCCTGCTGTTCGGGGGTAAGTGTGTTGGTTTGATCCAACACAAGCCCTTCCGCTAGCGAAGGCTTTTTGGGAACAACATCAGTCTGGGCAAAGATGCCCACTGAAAAAAACAGGGAAACAACCAAAAGTATTCTCTTCATCTAATTTTACCTGCCGAATACAATGTCATCCGGCAATTCATTTTTATCTGTATCCTTGTTAAAAGGAAAAAGTTGTGTCAACGCTTCACCAATATCTGTCACTACTTCAATTATACCATCAGCATAATTTTCTTTATTGAAATTGCTGATCATCTTCTTCACTTCGGTGCCCCAGTATTCATTACCCAGTTTGTGATGAATTCCTTCATCACCAAAAATGGCAAGTTGTTTATCTTTTAAGGCCACATAAACTATAACGGCATTGCGATCTGCTGTTTCGTGCATTTTCAGTTCAACGAAAATCTCTTTTGCCCTGTCAATTGCATCCATATAGCTGCAACGATTTTCAACAAATACCCTTATCTCGCCGCTGGTCATTCGTTCAGCATTGCGAACTGCTTCGACGATCCGGAGCTTTTCTTCAGGATCAAACAAATCTTTCTTTTTAAAAATTGAAAACAAGCTCATTTATTGAAATTTATTTCTACAGCCTGATCAGCACCTGCTGTACTTTCAAATCCTTGCTTCGATCTAAAGCCCGCAATGCTGGCCACAAGGTTGGTCGGGAATCGTTTTACAGACCTGTTATAATTATAAACGGACTCATTAAAATCTTTTCTTGCTACTTTGATCCTTCTCTCCGTACCCACGAGGTCCGTTTGTAAAGAAAGGTACGCCTTGGTAGCTTGCAGCTCCGGGTAAGCCTCCACCAACACAATGAGCCGGTTCACATTTGAAGCCAATGAATCCTGCAATTGCTTTTGCCTTGCATAATTGTCCGCACTGATCTCCGATTGATTCAAACTTGCAGCTGTATTATTTCTTAACTGTGCAATCTTCTGCAGCAATGAAGATTCAAATTCAGACACACCTTTTACAACACTTACCAGGTTTGGAATAAGATCAAGTCTGCGCTGATAAGTGTTTTGTACTTCAGACCAATCCTGCTTAACCTTTTCATCCCTCTTCACCAGGGAATTATAAGTGACAATGAAATAAATGATCAGCAGCACCGCTATGGCCAACGGAACTAAAAGTTTTCTCTTCATTACTAAAACTGAACTTTAGGAGCTTTTTCTGCACCTTCTTCTGCTTTGAATCCTTCTCTTGATTTAAACCCGAATATGCCGGCATACATATTTGTAGGGAAAGACCTCACCTTGGTATTATAGGTATTCACCGATTCATTGAACAACCGGCGGGAATTTCTAATATCATTCTCAATTTCAGGAAGCTGCTCCTGCAACTTTATAAAATTTTGCGTTGCTTTCAGCTCAGGATATCTTTCTACCGTCACAAGGAGTCGGCTTAATGCCCCACTTAGCTCTCCCTGTGCCTGCTCAAACCTTTGCATGTTCTCAGGGGTCAGCTGATCAGCGTTTAGTTGTACGGAAGACGCTTTTGAACGTGCCTGGATCACCTGCGTCAATGTTTCCTGTTCAAACTGGGCTGCGCCCTTTACAGTATTGACAAGGTTATCTACCAGGTCATATCTCTTCTGATATTCGGTCTGTACATTGTTCCAGGTCTTTTTTACATTCTCATCCTGTTTTACCAAACTATTGTACCCGCATCCTCCAAATAGAAGAAGAATGAATACCAGACCCAGTACAATATAAAGTGTGAGATTGCGTGTCCCTTTCATTTTTTTGATTTTTTGTTAGATTAAAATTAACTGTTTTAAAAACAATAATGCCCCTGTGCAAATCAGGGGCCATATTATGTATCCGCTAAAATGACAGGCAACCGAAGAAGAAAACCAGGTTCTAATAACAAATTCCCAATACAGATCAAATCTCAACGCTGATAGCTACTTGTGATATACCCTATCAATAATTTTTAATTTTGAGCTCGGAATTTATTTGGAATTTGGTTCTTGTTAATGTTATCTAACCCTTGATCGCAGCAATTCCCGG
>JAICPX010000287.1 GCA_025929635.1 Chitinophagaceae bacterium | reverse complement strand
ATTTCTCTTTTTGTTGCTATTATTTTTTTCGCCTGTTCTTCAACAAAAAAAATAATGCAGTCTCAAAAGATTTTGGTATTCAGTGCTACCAAAGGCTTTCGTCACAAATCAATAGAAGCGGGTAAAACAGCATTATTAAAAATGGGTTCGGAAAAAAACTGGAAAGTAGATACAACTGAAGAAGCAACAGCATTTACTGAATCAAATCTTAAACAATATGGTGTGGTGGTATTTTTAAATACAACAGGTAATGTTTTAAATGATGGACAGCAAATTGCTTTTCAAAAATACATACAGGCGGGTGGGGGTTATGTAGGTATTCACTCTGCCACGGATACAGAGTATGACTGGCCATGGTACAACAATTTGGTAGGTGCCTATTTTGAAAGCCATCCAAAACCCCAGATAGCATTATATAATGTTGTAAATAAAAATCACCCGGCAGTTAGTTTTATGCCTGATACGTTGAGTCGGCTGGAGGAGATCTACAACTTTAAATCTTTTAAGAAAGAATCAGTAAACGTATTGATTACCGTAGATGAGAAGAGCTATACCGGCGGTAAAATGCCCGATTATCATCCTATCGCATGGTATCATAATTACGATGGGGGCAGGGCTTTTTACACCGCGTGGGGGCATCATCCGGAGACTTTTACCGAACCTTTGTTTCTTCAGCATATTGCAGGGGCTATAAAATGGGCATTGAAGAAATGATTATTTTATCAATAATAAACCAGAATTATGAGTGAAAAGAAAGAGAGAATCCCTGTTGAAAACAGCAGGAGATATTTTATAAAGCAATCGGCGGCGGCACTGGCTGGTTTTATAATTGTGCCGCGCTCAGTGCTGGGAGGTAACCGTCCTGACGGTTCTAAATATCTTGCTCCCAGCGATGCGATCTCACTGGGATTTATTGGTTGTGGAAAGCAGGGACGAATACTCAGTAATTATTTTTTGGGTACAAATGAGATCCGCATTGTTTCCATCAGCGAAGTTTATAAAGACAAAAGCGAGCTGATGGTAAAAACCATAAAAAGCAACCTGGAAAAAAATAAACAAACTGGTAATGATATCGGGGTGTATAATGATTATAGAGAATTGCTTTCAAGAAAAGATATCGACGCTGTAATTATTGCAACACCCGACCATTGGCATGGCGCGATGGCGGTTAAGGCAGCTGAAGCAGGAAAAGATATTTATTGCGAAAAACCATTAACGCTTACCGTAAGAGAAGGAAGGGCAATGGTGAATGCCACCCGTAAATTCAACCGCGTTTGCCAAACGGGAAGCATGCAGCGTTCGTGGAAGGAATTTCGCCAGGCAGTTGAGCTCATCCGCAATGGATTTATTGGTGAAATAAAAAGTATTAAAGTTAATGTGGGGCCTCCGCCAGTTGCTTATGATCTGGCTGAAGAGCCGGTACCTGGCGGATTGGACTGGAACAAATGGCTGGGGCCAAATGAATTTAAACCCTTCAATGCCGAACTGGCGCCGCCTATTACAAAAGACGTTTATCCAAATTGGAGAAAATACAAGGAATTTGGTGGGGGCGGGATGACTGATTGGGGTGCACATATGTTTGATATTGCCCAATGGGCTTTGGATATGGATGAAAGCGGTCCTGTCGAAATTTTTGCCCCGGACGCAGATCACCCGGTTCTTACTTATAAATATAAAAATGGGATCATTATGACCCATGAAAAATGGGAATGGAACAATGCCGTTTTGTTTGTGGGAACAGAAGGTGAGTTGCGTATAGCCCGCGGCAGGCTTGAAACAACTCCTGCATCAGTAAAAGAAATTACAATTGGCGACACTCATAAGCATGTGTATAAAAGTGAGAACCATTACAAAGATTTTTTGAATGCCATGCGTACACGTACCAAACCTGTATGTGATGTTGAAACAGGACATCGTACTGCCACAGTTTGTAACATTGGTAATATTGCCTACCAGCTAAAGCGGCCATTGAAATGGGACCCTAAAGAAGAAGAGTTTAGTAAAGATGCAGAAGCTAATGCCTTGTTGGGAAGGCCAATGTTAAATGAGTGGGCTATAAAAATATAGGTGAAGATTTTCTGTTCGCCCGGTTTCCTGCCCCACAACGTGTTCAACATAATTGAATGAAGAGTGCAGGTCAGGAAGGTTAGCTACAATGATTAGTGTTCTATTATCAGCATCTTTCTTCCATAGTCTTCGCAGTAACAACTGAAAAATCGAAATGCATTTTTGTACAGCTTACAATTCGAAATCATTAACTTTCTGTAAAAGAATTTGTGTAAAGCAGAATGTTATCGGTCATGTCCGGGCGACAGGGGTAATTTCGCCAATGAATAAGAAATAATCGAGACTGGTGATCACAATGAACGAAATCATATAAAACTAAATGGATATTATTTCAGGTTCACATAAGATATTACAATTCGGATTGCGGTCGGCCTGGGCAAATTTTGTTTTATTCATTGTTTATGACTTAGTAGTAATCACAGGAATTGTAGTTGGCCAGGGCGTCCTGAAGGAACCATACTTAGCAATTGCAGAAGTGATGACTCTTGTTAGCGCTCCTTTATTAATACTTCTTATTGTGGCAATACATGAATGTGCCCCTCAAAGTGCCAAAGTTTTTAGCCTGACGGCTTTAGGATGGATGTTATTGTTGGCAGGGTCAACTGTAATTGTGCATTTTATAAACCTGACTTTGTGGAGACAGATCAGCATTCAACAAAAAATTGACTACTTGCGATTTCTGGGTTGGGAATGGCCCTCTATGATGTATGCGATTGAACTTGTTGCGTGGCATTTGTTTTTTGGGCTATCCATGCTTTTTGCTGCATTTGCTTTCAAAGGCAAAGGGTGGGAAAAAGCAGTGCGCATAGCTTTAATAACAACAGGCTTGTTATGCATTTTCGGACTAATCGGACCTCTGGTTGGAGATTTGATCTGGCGGTTGATTGGCGTCTTTGGATATGGAGTTGGCTTTCCAATTGTATGCGTTATGATTGCTCGTGTATTCAGGAATGCACCATCGAATATCCGTCCGCCCGGGGTCTTGCCCCACAGCCAATACAACATAATTGAATGAAGAGGACAGAGCCTGGAAGATTAGTTACTACAATTGGTGTTCTAGTATCAGCATCTTCTTCCTGGTTCTTCCCATCAACAGTCCAAAATGAATTACCTTTTCAAAACATTCAAGACCATCAAACAAAAAACATTGTTATGCGTCCACTATTATTTTTAATTTTCGTCGTCACACTTTTCTTTTATTCGTGCAAGCAGTCATCAAGCAAAGCAATAAAGGATAATGAACAATTCTTAGGATCGTGGCGGTTTGCAGAGGAACAGGAATTGGATAGCACCGGCGCTGTCATCAACCGGGACACAAATGTTGATGGTTTATTGATCTATTCACCCGATGGAAAGATGAATGTTCAACTCATTTGGAAAGGAGCAAGAAGTAAGATCATCACCGATACGATTATGAATAATGACGGGATATCTTCAGGTCTCGGACTCGGTTTCAATAAATGGTCCACTGAACAGGCAAGAACGATCATCGATACATACGACGCCTATTTCGGTGATTATTCAATTGATTTGAAAGATCAGATTGTAACACATACGATGAAGGGAAACTTAAGACCCGAAAAAAGCGGAACAATTTATAAACGGCGATTTCAATTGCGAAATGATTCGCTGTTCTTACGGGATGCAAAACCAAATCAGTATTGGCAGGTTGTATGGGTGAAGAACAAGTAATGAAGATCATTCTTCCATAGTTCTTCGCAGCATCAAAAGAAAATGAATTAACTCTCTGCACAACAAAAATAAAAAATAGAACCTCATGAGAAAAATAATTTCATTTATGCACATATCGCTTGACGGTTTTGTAGCAGGGCCGAACGGAGAAATGGACTGGATCAAAGTTGATGAAGAGATTTTTGATCATGTTGGTAAGCGGGTAAGCGGAGGTGACACTGCATTATATGGACGGGTAACTTACCAGCTAATGGAAAGTTACTGGCCTACCGCAGCAGACAAACCGACAGCGAGTAAGCACGACATTGAACATTCAAAGTGGTATAGCAAAGTCCACAAAGTTGTTTTATCAACAACAATGAAAGATTCAGGTTTGGGTTACACAACAATTATCAGCAACAACGTTTCGGATAGGATAAATGAAATAAAACAAGGTCCAGGTGAAGACATCCTGCTTTTTGGCAGCCCGACCGCAACACATTCTCTTATTCAGCTGAACTTAATTGACGGCTACTGGCTTTTTGTTAATCCAATCATTCTTGGACAAGGCATTCCGTTATTTGTAGGCATCAAGGACAAAATAAAACTAAACCTGGTGACTACGCGGCAATTTACCTGCGGAGTAATTGAACTGAATTACACAGCGGAGAGATATTGACATTTATTCATTGTATCCTATTTTCATTTTGGTTTAACTTACTTATGGATTTTTAATCAGGATGTGTCTTAAAGAAATTGCAAAACGATCTGTCTATGAATAAAAAGTTCTTTTCCGGTTTCTCATTTGTTTTATTTGTTTTTATATCGACTGCTCAGCAACGCCCTTTGCCAGTCATTGATATGCATTTGCATTGTTTACATGCAGATGAACAAGGCCCACCACCTTTAAAGATCGGGGTTCCGTTCAGGGATTTTGGAGTTCATGATCCTGCCAATGATTATAGAAAAGCATTTACCAATGCATTGAAGACGAGTGCCTGGGCTGATAAATTCATTATTTCTCCAACAACCGATGATTCTTTGCGCGAACTAACATTGGCGCAGTTAAGGAAATATAATGTGTATGGAGTTACCAGCGGTGATCCGGAATTACTACGTGTATGGAAAAAACAAGAGCCGAAGCGGATCATCAATAGCCTGGATTGGAATTTCGGCCTTGCAAAAAAATATGGATTGACAGTTGATACGCTGGAAAAATTATTTTCGTCAGGTGAGTTCAAAGTGTTTGGCGAGGTAACAATACAATACGAAGGCTTTGCTCCCAGCGATACTGCTTTTGAACCTTATCTTGCTTTGGCAGAAAAACTGGATATTCCTGTGGGTATTCATGTTGGTTGCGGTCCGCCGGGTGCGCCATATATTGGCGCGGTAAATTATAGGGCAAGATTGCACAGCCCTTTCGGATTAGAAGAAGCTTTGTTAAAGCATCCCAGGCTTCGTGTGTATGCAATGCATGCAGGCTGGCCAATGATAGATGATATGATCGCTACCATGTACACGCATCCCCAATTGCATGTTGACCTTGGGGTGATCTGTTATATGCTTCCCAAAAAGGAATTTTATTTCTACCTGGAAAGGTTGGTGAATGCAGGATTTGGAAAACGGATCATGTTTGGCTCTGATAATATGGTTTGGCCACAATCAATAGGTGAAGGAATTGAGACGATCAATAAAGCAACATTTTTAACGGCGGAACAAAAAAGAGATATTTTATTCAATAACGCAGCAAGATTTTTACGGCTTACTGAAAAGGAAATTAAAGACATGTTTTAGTTGCTTTTATATGCAGACGGATAGTTTACCAGCTGATGGAAAATTACTGACCTACCGCCGCTAACAATAGATGTGCGTGGAATATTGAGGATCCTGACAATTACTTGTAAAAGTGGCAAATTGAATTGCGCTCGGTTGATCAATTATGTTGTACTGGCTGCCTGCACCTTATGACGTATATTGATCTTTTTGGTTTTCTCAAATCACCAGAAAAATCATTGCTCGCCATTTATTCCAAACCAGTAAAACGGAATTACAACCAACTTTCTTTTGTTACATAATGGCCTGCTAATAAAAGCCGGAGCCAAAGACACTCAAATCCTCAATACCAGCACAATTGTTTCCAAATCCTGTTTTTAATCGGACAGCAATAGATTATATCTCCGGATCAGCTTTGAAAAAGCTGTAAGTTTTTCTCCATAGCTCTTCGCAGCAACAACGAAAAATGAGATTTAAATTACTGCTTAAAACTCTATTAATGCCGGATTGGTTGTAGCTTACGATAGGCCATACTTTATTTAAAAACCTTTACAAAAAATCAATTGCCAAATGAAATGCTTTTTATTCCTATTCATTTTCGTTTCAATGAATATAGCATCCGGTTTTGGCCAGGAGAAAACAAATAATGATACACTTCTTTT
>JAICPX010000229.1 GCA_025929635.1 Chitinophagaceae bacterium | reverse complement strand
TAAATGATGATCTTTCCTTTTTCAACGGCCCCTGCACGGACAAACGAGAAGCGATCAATCCAATGCCGCCATCTACCTGGAATTTATTTAAGTTGCCATCTTTCATGGCAACATCAAGCACAGAGGAAAGCCGGCCACCATGTTGCGCAGGCATGCCACCTTTTATTAGTGATGTGTTTTTGATAGCATCGGAATTAAATATTGAAAAGAAACCAAAAAGATGACCGGTATTATAAACAACTGCATCATCAAGCATGATCAGGTTTTGATCAGGCCCTCCCCCACGAACATAAAAACCTGCGTTTCCCTCCCCTGCATTTCTGACCCCGGGCAATAATTGAATAGCTTTCAGGATATCTATTTCACCAAGAAATGCCGGGATGTTCTTTATTCTTGTAGTCGAGAGATCGATTCTTCCCATTTCCGCATTCTTGACATTAGCATCCCGCCTTCGATTGGCATACACCACTACTTCGGAGATGGCAGCGCTCTTAGGAACCAATTCAAAATTGAATGAAGTATCCGCATATAAACCAAACGCAGTTAGCTTTTGCTGGTAAGAAACATGAGTGATGCTGATGAGATAATCACCAGGATCAAGAGTAATCGAATAAAAACCATATTGATTGCTTGCAACTCCTTTCCCCTGCCCATTGATAGCCAGGGTCGCCCCAATGATCAGTTCTCCCGACAGGCTATCGCGAATGTATCCGTTCAGGGTGATCTTACCTGCTGCGTTAGCAGGCTTGTCTTGTGAATAAACAAGAAAGGGAAGAATACTAAATAAAAAAACTACGGTGTGCCTGGACATATTCCATACGGATTACTTACCGGTTGAGTCAGCTGAAAAATTTATCGAGTCCCTTGTTGAGCCGCAAGCAAGCATAGACTTTCCATATTTCGGATCATGAAGACCGAGATAAGGATTCCGGAGGCTTTTTTGGTCTCCTTTTGTGCTTAACCAAAATGCAGATGACTCGTAATTATTGAGTGCCATCGGGCATTCATGATAATACACTTTGCCCGCATCATACTTTACAATACGAAGAAGATTAAACAAATTATCTGACAACATGGTAAGGTCAGCTCTTCTTTCAGCAAGCGCAGTGTCAAGTTGCATCCCCTGGATATCCGCTTTAATAGACTCCCAGGTGCTGCTCGCCGTTTCATAGATCTGTGAATCCTTTTGCATCTCCGGTATCCGAATGCTATCCACAGAAATCTTAAATTTTGCAAGTGATGAGCTCACACTTGCCGTATCCCAGTTTACAAAAGATTCGGTGAGTGCATAATAATCATCAAGTGCCCTGGCAATCGATTCATTAAATCCTACGCTATGCTTGCTGACAGCCAAACCCTGCGGTTTGGGTGTTTCATCCGTGCTTTTCTTTGGGAAAATTAACTTCCATGCAATTACACCAATAAGGAGTACGACCAGAAGCGTTACCACCAGCAGAACTTTCTTCATCAGGTAAAAAATTTATTACAAAGATAATTGCCCGCAGCCGTAAGCAGTAATCATTTATTTTTGCAGACTTGTTAACGTCGTGAGACTTCAAACGTGAGACGTGAAATGAAATCACCAAATTTGTCTCACGTTTCACGTTTCACGTTTGATGCACAATCTATGTTAGCTGGCCTCACCAACGTCACTTTCGAATTCGGCGCCCGTACCCTGATACGGGATGCCACCTGGCATATACAACCGGGAGAAAGGATCGGTTTGATCGGCTACAACGGCACCGGTAAATCAACGATACTTAAGTTATTTGTAGGCGAGTACAGCCCTTCTTCAGGACTGGTTGAAAGAAGCAGGAACACTTCTATCGGCTACCTGCACCAGGACCTGCTGAGTTTTGACACCAACGATTCCATACTGGATGTAGCGCTTAGTGCGTTTACAAAAATTTTATTGCTGGAAAAAGAAATTGAAGAACTGGGCAAACGGCTGGAAACTGATCACAACGATAAGTTGTTGCATGATTATACCGACAAGCTCCATGAATTAGAAACACTGGGTGGCTATACGATTCATCATAAAACCGAAGAAATCTTACAAGGTTTGGGTTTTGCCAATTCCGATCTGAAACGACCCTATAAAGAATTCAGTGGCGGATGGCGAATGAGAGTGTTGCTGGCAAAAATGATCCTGCAACAACCAGACCTGCTGTTACTCGATGAACCTACCAACCATCTTGATCTTCCATCAATCGAATGGCTCGAAAGATATTTACTGAACTACCCCGGCGCTGTTGTTATCGTCAGCCACGACAAATATTTCCTGAACCGGATGGTGACAAAGATCGTTGAGCTGTATCAGCAGGAACTTCATATTTACTCAGGTAACTATGATTTCTATGAAAGAGAGAAAGCAACAAGAATGGAGTTGCAGCAAAAGGCTTACGATAATCAGCAGGACTATATAAGACAGAATGAAAGACTGGTGGAACGCTTCAGGGCAAAGGCAAGTAAGGCTGCGATGGCACAAAGCTTAATTAAGAAACTGGAAAAACTTGACCGAATCGAAGAACCTGAATTGGAAAGACCCAATATCAGGATCAATTTCAGCGTCGACAAGATTCCGGGAAAAGTGCTGGTTGAATTAAACCATGTTTCAAAATCATTTGGAGAGACTTTGGTTCTCAAAGATTCATCTGCAGAAATTGAACGGGGCGACAAGATCGCATTGATCGGTGCCAATGGAAAAGGCAAATCAACTCTCTTAAGGATCGTTGCGGGTACAGAAAGTTTTGAAGGTAACAGGAAATGGGGTCATAATGTTGATGAAAGTTTCTATGCGCAACATCAGCTGGAAGCTTTGAATATCGACCATACGGTCATTGAAGAAATGATGCAGGCCGGCAGTCAGAAAACCGAGCTGGAATTAAGAACGCTGCTTGGCTGTTTTCTTTTTAGTGGTGATGATATTGAGAAAAAAATAAAGGTGTTGAGTGGCGGCGAAAAGGCAAGAGTGGCTTTGGCAAAAACGATCATCAGCAAAGCCAATTTCTTATTGCTTGATGAACCAACCAATCATCTTGACATGCATAGCTGCGAGCTATTGATCGAGGCATTGAATAAATATCAGGGGACGTATATCCTGGTGAGCCATGACCGTTATTTCATTTCCAAAACAGCTAACAAAATTTGGGAGATCATTGATCATGAGATTAAGGAGTTTAAAGGTGGATATGAAGAGTATGTCGCATGGAAGGAGAGAGTTTTTAAGCCGGAAGCCGGAAGTCGGAAGCCCGAGGTCAGAGAAGAACCACCGCTTGTAAGAAAATCCGAGGCAAAGACTTCAAATCAGTCTTCTGACCACAGACCTCAGACCTCAGCTCCCATTAACAAAGAATATAAAAAGGAATTGCAGAAGCAGCAAAAGATATTTCAACAACTAGAGGAAAAGATAGCAGCACTTACAAAAAAAAGAACAGAATTAGAAGCGGCATTAACAGATCCTGCAACCTATTCAGATAAACAAAAATTTTTAGCAGCTGAATCTTCATACAACAAAGCAACTGCGGAACTTGATCAATTGAATAAACAATACGAACAGGTTTTTGAAAAGATCATGGCGCTGGAAGCAAGTCAGAAATAGAAATTCCGTGTTTCCGTGGCAATAAAAACTGCCACGGAGGTACGGAAATGATAAACCAGCTTATTTTTTTTCAAGGTACATTTTACTGAACTCATCATACAATTTCAACAGGTCATTTGATTTTCCCTGCCGGTCAAAAACAGATTCCCATGTGTTCAACGGTTCCCAGATACAGGTTCCCTTGCCCCTACCATCGGGCAGATCAAAAACGATCTTATGCACCTCTTGTTTTTTCTGAGAATACTCCACGAGTATTACATCCCTGCCATATCGCCTCACAAGATCATTCAAATTATTCTGCAGATCATCCAACGTACCATGCCATTTGGGATAATACGACTGACCGATCACATCAAAATGCACACCATGTGCAAGCATCTGGTCAATAAAGAAAACCGATTCCTCATTCTGCCCACCCAAGGCAATATGCAGCATCATTACAATTGAAGGATCGACAGATTTTACGGCTGCTGTTCCTGCCTTTATCAATTGAGAAAGCGAATCGATATTGCTGACATAACCTTCCGGCCAGACGATCCCATGATTTATTTCATTACCTATTTGCACCATATCAGGAACAGTGCCCTGGTTTTTTAATGCAGTGATAACTTCTTTTGTATAATCATATAATGCTTGTTTCAGATCGGTGAAATTCAGGGTTCGCCATGCAGCAGGTTTATATTGTTTACCCGGGTCAGCCCAGTAATCACTATAATGAAAATCCAGTAACAGTTTCATTCCGGCGGCTTTTACCCGTTTTGCCATTTGCAACGTATGTTGAAGATCACAAAATCCTTTGCCCGGAGAATAGCCACTATCCCTTGCCGGATCATTGAAGATCCGTAATCTCACATAGTTGAATCCATGATCTTTTAAGATTTGGATCGCATCTTTTTCAACACCATTCTCACTGAACTTTATACCGCGATCCTCTAATTGAGGTAAAAAAGAAATATCCGCACCAAGCATCGTTGTTGTTACCCGCGGTTTTGCAGCTTCGCCGGTCAGTTCATATTTTTTATCATTGGTGAAACTGGCAACGCTTCCGGGTGAGACCGTAATGACATCCGTAGTCCCATTAAACAATCCATTAGCTTTTGCTGCAAATTTTATCACGCCGGGAGTTTTTCCTGCCTGGACGATCACCTGGCATTTCCCATTGAATAAACTACGCTGCCATGCGCCCTCCATGCATTTATCCGGTTCATGACTGCTGGGATCACCATTACCCACGCCAATAATTTTTCCATCGCCTTCGATAAAGAATTTTATAAGATTATCCGCATTGGGAACTTCCCTGCCATCTTTATCGACGGCAGTTATATTTATCACGGTGGCGTCTTTACCATCAGCAAGCATTGTTGTTTTGTATGGTGTCAGCACCACTTCAACAGGCTGTGTTGTTGTTTCGGCTTTTTTTGTAAATCGTTTTCCGTTTTTATAGGCGACTGCTTCCAATGTTCCGGGTTCATAATTCACGCTCCATTTTAAATGACTGTTTCTTGGCATATCTTTTTTGCCAAGACTTTTACCATTTAAGAACAATTCTATGTTATCAGCATTTGAATTCACCCAAACCCCGATCGGCTTACCTCTTTTATCCGGCCAGTTCCAATGTGGTGAAATGTGCAGGACATCTTTATCTGTCCACCAGCTTTGATAGTAGTAATATATGTTTTTTGGAAAGCCGCACATATCCATGATACCAAAATGCGAATTGATATTTGGCCACTGATACGGAGTAGGTTCACCGCGATAATCAAACCCGGTCCAAACAAATCCACCTAACCAAAAATCATTGGGTGCTGCTAACGTCCACCATTGTTCAGCAGTGCTAGCCCACCATGGGTAAGTAATGTCCTGGTCAGGCACATAAGCTCGTATGGTATCTTTTTCATAGATCCCCCTTGTCGTAACTGTGCTTCCCATTTCCGTTCCAATAATTGGTTGCTCGGGATGATCCCTGTGATAGTCTGCAACGGCAAACTGGCGATAATTAAAACTACGGACAGGTATCACTTCATTTATTCCCTGGTACACATTTGGAAGGTCTGCGGCATACGTGCAGGTTCTTGTCGGGTCCAGTTGTTTTTGTTTGGCGATAAATGTTTGCGCAATTCTTTTTCCAACAGAACTTGTGTGTATCCAGCCTTCTTCGTTTCCTATCGCCCACATAAACACAGATGCGCGGCTCCTGTCTCTTTTTATCAATCGTTCAAATTGATCCATATATTCAGGGCTACTGTTCAACAAACGTTGCTCATCCATGACTAACATGCCGAGACTGTCACAGGCATCAAGCAGTTCAGGTGTTGGCGCATTATGACTGGTTCTGTATGCATTCACGCCAAGATCTTTTAACAGCCGAACCCTGTAATATTGAAGATAATCCGGCAAGGCGCTCCCGACTCCTGCATGATCCTGGTGATTATTTACACCAAACAATTTTATATGTTTACCATTTAGGAAAACACCGTTCGTTTTTATTTCAACCTTCCTGATACCAAACCGTGATCTTTGCTGATCGACCAGTTTTCCATTTGCTCGTAATTCTGTTACCACCCTGTATAAATAAGGATCATTGATCGACCATAACCTTGGGTTGGTTACCTGTAGTGTTTGCTTTATAGTTGTAGTACCGTTTACAGGTAAGGATAGTGAAGCGTCCTTTGCCCTGGCGACAATGTTTCCCGCCTTATCAGCAAGGTAGGCTGTGATACTCCCATTTGAAGCCGCCGGATTATTATTCTCAACAGTAGTTTCAATTGTTATCGTGGATCTGTTCCCTTGTATATCGGAATAAGCAAACACGCCGTCATGTGCTATGTGAAGGTTATTGTATTTATTCAACCAGACATGACGATAAATGCCGGCTCCTTCGTAAAACCATCCTTCATATTGAGTGGCATCTACTCTTACAACGATCACATTGTCCTTATCAAAATTTACATAGTCAGTGATGTCATAAGCACAACCGACATACCCGCTCATATTATTGCCAAGAAAAAATCCATTGACCCAAATATTTGCATTCCTGAAAATTCCATCGAACTGCAACTGGAAACGCATGCCCGTGTCTGCGCGGGCCACGATAAAATGTTTTCGATACCACCCGATGCTTGTTTCTGGAAATAAACCACCGACCGGTTTGTATCCATGTGCCATCACATCAAAGTTCTTTACATTGACAAATGGTAGTTCAACTGCCCAGTCATGTGGCAGGTCGACTGTTCTCCATTCCTTGTCATTGAATCTTGGATCAATAGCCGTTCTTGCTGCGCCGCCGGATTTTGAGAATATCGTCGCAATACTATAGTTGAAATCTTTTTCAGGATTGGCCGCATGTCCAAAATGAAATTTCCAGCCTTCATCAATATTCAAATGACGTTGCGCATGCGTTATCAGACAAAATGCATTTACTAATGCAAACAACAATAAGGCCTTCTGAAAATATCTATGCTTTAACATGTAGCAGTTAATTTATTTCAAAAAAGTTCCCAATAAGTTCAAAGTTACTCATACGGTTTGTTTTTGTCTCGCATCAGACTTCGGACCTCAGCACTTTCAAAATGTTTTGCCTGCGTGCAAGATAGAT
>JAICPX010000510.1 GCA_025929635.1 Chitinophagaceae bacterium | reverse complement strand
GCGGCATTGGTAAGTCTTATGGAAAAAACAGGTATTCGTATCGGGAGCGAATTTTATAAGAAATTATATGGTTCATTTGGTCTGACAACGCTTAAAGATAAACATGCAGAGATAAAGGGCAATCATTTGAAATTTTGTTTTCGCGGTAAGAAAGGGGTTGAGCACACCGTATCGTTAAGAAGCCGAAAGCTCGCCCGGATCGTTCAGAATTGCCGGGATATTCCCGGCAAAGAATTATTTCAATATATAGACGAAAACGGAAACCGGCAATCCATCGATTCAGGAATGGTGAATGAATACATACACTCTTTAGCAGGCGCAGATTTTACAGCAAAGGATTTCAGAACATGGTGTGGAACTGTAGCCGCATTAACTGCGATTATTGAAAACGGCCTGGATGAGAAACTAGATTCAAAGAAAAAAGTAATCGCTGTCCTGGATAAGGTCTCTGAACAATTAGGTAATTCAAGAACTGTATGCAAAAAATATTATGTCCATCCTTTGCTACTGGAATCGTATGAAAATGGGAAATTGGACAAACTGATCTCAACAAAAGAAAATGGATCAGCTGACAACACGAATTTATCTCCCGTTGAAAGAAATTTGATAAATATTTTAGAATCGATGTAATTAATTCGCTGCCGGGGTAGTTACTTCCTGCGTGTTCTGCGCTTTTGTCCATCCTTTTTCAATCGCCAGCAACCTTGAACTTCGTCCCGGATGTGTTTTTGATGCCTCAACTTTTGCTATAAAAAACATTACATTTTGCGATTCGCGGAGAGTGGCCCCTAGTTTATACAAAATAGATCCCGCAAATTCATCCGCTTCTAATTCACACGCCAGGTGATTTCCGCCACTGCCACTGGTATGTCCATTGACATGGTGTCCGATTTCATGCGCCAGCAGCCATATTACTGACCATTTGTTTTTTGTTACCGTATTAACAGTGGTAATAAAAGTGGGGTTATATACAATATATTTTTTCTTATTAGAGATGGTTGCTTCTATATTCAGGACATTGGCTTCTTTCAATTCAAAATTCTCATTAGCGCCAATGACGTTTATTATTTGCTGCAGCATCTCCTGCATTGAAGAGATCTTTACCAATGAGCTATCACCCGGTGAACTTATTGAATGGCGATTTCCATGAGGATGTGCAAGACAAATAGTGGCAGTCGCAATAATTGCGATAAGAAGCGCGGCTTGTTTCATGAATCGAAGGGGCTGAAAAATTTTGAAGAGCAAATATAATAGTCCTCACTAAAAAAATTTATAGTCCTCTCTGAAAAAAAATGATAAAATTTCGGGGCTCGATGTTTATACTTGTAATGAACTTTAAACGGCGATTTGAATGTTATAACAATTTCGCTGGCATGGTTGTAGTGTTTTAAATAGATATTGACCATTTTTTATTAATTTTTTAAAACAAACACTATGAAACTAAAAACGTTATTTGCTGTGGCAGTCATCGGATTACTCACTGCGTGCAGCACAACTTACCGTGCAACAGATACGGGGGTTGTAATATCAACAGATGCAGCCAGCGCTTTTGATCTCCAATACCCGAATGCGACAAATGTAACCTGGAGCATGTATGATCCTGACGTCGTTATTCTGAATGACTGGGAAATGGCGGGCTGGACAGTTATAGATACAGATGATTACGTAGTGCAATTTGATATGGATGGTGAAAAGTATTATGCGTGGTATGATAGTAATGGGGAGTGGATAGGCTCGGCTTATGCAGTCACCAATTTTTCTTCGTTACCCGAAATGGTACGGACAGAGCTGAATACAAAATATCCCGGGTACACGATCACCAATGTGAATAAAGAATTCCACAAGGACAGGATAGCCTACGAGGTGGTATTGGCGAATGGCGATTCGAAACAAGTAGTGTTGATGGATCTGAACGGGGTTGTACTTAAATCAAAAATGAAATAACAGCAATAAGTTGTCTTCATAAATTAAAGCTGTGATGAGGAAAACCCCATCACAGCTTTTCATTTTAAAACCAGTCTGGCACGTTTGCTGCATTAATTACCTGGCCCGGCGGGCAAATTAGTGCTTATGAAGGCTATTATATTTTCCTACTTTTTACTTTGTTCAATTATCTCTTTTGCACAGGTTGATCCTGACTCCATTAAATCAAATATCAGCTCAGCTATGGCGATTATCACAGACACAACTGATAAACGCACTCGCAATGCATATGGCGACCTGCTGAATGATGATCCCCTTTTCAATCGTAAATATTCAGCGGCGCTTGTACTGGCAAGAGTGACAAGCTCTAATGTTTTTGGATGGGCGTATAGCAGGTATATTATGAAGGAAGAATGGGCGGAAGTGAGCATTAAGACATGGAAAAATAATATCAAATACGGCTGGGAATGGGATACCGACAATTTCGGAACGAACTTTATCATTCATCCCCGTGCAGGAAGTGATTATTTTAACGTAGCCCGCAGCAACGGTTATAGTTTTTGGGCCTCCTATCCTTTTGCACTAATTGGGAGCGCCCAGTGGGAGTGGTTTGGCGAGAACACAAGGCCGTCTAAAAATGATCTTATCACTACGCCGGTCAGTGGTGCCTTCCTGGGCGAAATATTGTACCGGGTCAGTTCAAATATTCTGGATGACCGAAGAAAAGGCCGTTCAAGGTTCTGGCGTGAAGCATTTGCAGGTGTTGTAAATCCTACGAGAGCACTGAACCGTTTGACACAAGGAAAGATGTGGAGAATTACACCTTATGATGTTTATCAGCAGGAACCATTGAATGTAACATTAAGTGTTGGGGCGCATAGAGTAAATGAAAATAATAGATTTGGGACGGGGAGCACAAACGCAATTCTGAATTTGCAATTGGATTATGGAAATCCTTTTGAGGTGAGAAAAAGAAAAGCATTCGATCTTTTCCGCCTGCGATTGGAAAGCCGCTATGGTGACGACAAAAGACTTATTGATAATGTACTTGGTTATGGTTTCCTGTTCGGGAAAAATATTGTCAAGGGCAACAATGCGATGCTCGCAGGTATCTTTCAACATTTTGATTATTGGAATAACAAAGTGTTTGAATTGGGAAGCCTGGGATTTGGACCGGGGATCATTTCAAGAGTAAAAATTGGCAGAACTTCGAATCTTTATTCGGGCTTGCATGTGGCGGGGGTTCCACTGGCCGGCAATAACACAAGAGTTGGTCCCGATTCATCCGAGGTTCGCGATTATCCTTTTGGTGGCGGATGGGAAGCAAACGTTCTGGGTGCGACGGCAACCCAGATCGTGATCCCGGTAACACCAGGAAGTATCAGCGGAAAATTCACACTTATTACGACCAATGGTACTGAGGTCCTTTCACT
>JAICPX010000133.1 GCA_025929635.1 Chitinophagaceae bacterium | reverse complement strand
TTGCCATCGGGAAATATTTCACCCAACAATTAAAGAAGAAGGGCAATTATGTAGAGTTGCTGGGCCTGGTGGGTGATAACAATACATGGGCAAGGTCAAAAGGATTTCATAGCGTGGTTGATAATTACCCGGAGTTGAAAATGGTCGCCCGGCAAAGTGCTGACTTTGACCGTAATAAAGCCATGGAAGTGATGGAGACCATTTTACAGGCAAATTCAAATATCGATGCAGTGTTTTGTGGGAATGATGGGATGGCCATGGGTGCTTACCAGGCCTTGCTTTCCGCAGGTAAAGCAGATAAAGTAAAAGTATTTGGCTTTGATGGCGCCGAAGATGTAATTACAGCGATCAATGAAAACAAAGTTGCGGCAACAGGTATGCAGTTTCCTAAAGTAATGGCTGAAACCGCCGCACAATTTGCTGATGAGTATATAAAAGGGAGAAGAGATTTTCCTCAAAAAATACCCGTAGCCGTTGAATTGGTAACAAATAAAAATATCGGCGATTATATCGCGTATGGTAAAAAGTAATTGAAAGGATGAAGAGGTACTTAAAATATCTGTTGTTGATTGTTACCGTTGGTCTTGTTGCATACAAATCAGTTTATATAAAAAAGCTGAGCACTATGGTTAAAGCAACCGGGGATAATTTTGATGCAATTGCCTTTTCAAAAAAACTATGGGAAGAAAAATTGCCTGCTAAACTGGACAGCGCTATCGAACTGACAGAGTTTATTAGAGCCGTACAAACTAATGCTGCTGATGCTTTTTCAAAACATTCAAATGCATTGGGTATCGGCAATTACCGGTATGCCCTGATTAAAACCGATGCCGTGGTTACAGAGCTGAGTGATGATGACAACACTCTGCAAATAAATAGTGGCGATTCATTGATGATCGTAAAGCTTGCCACTGAATTTATCTATGGCAATGCCATTCGTGATGCGTCTGCTCTTGTCGATGTAAAAGATTTCCCAAATACAATGGACCTGAATAATATTTCGGAAGAACTGAATAGGACGGTTCGTAAAACAGTATTACCACCATTTAAAGAGAAAGTAAAGAAAGGAGATAGAATAAATGTTACAGGAGCAATAGAGATAAATAAAGAACATTTACGATGGACGGGGCTGGAAATTATCCCGATCCGGCTACAAATTGTACAATAGTGTTGGTCGCAAAAAATATCACCAAAAAATTTTCCGGTGTAACAGCATTGGACAATATCTGCCTGGAACTTTATCCGGGTAAAGTAAACGCCATTATTGGTGAAAACGGCGCCGGTAAATCAACACTGATGAAGATCTTTTCCGGTGTGCATACAGACTACGAAGGTGAAATTGTCCTTGACGGAAGAACGGTTCATTTTTCTTCTACTAAAGAAGCTGAAGCGGCAGGTATTGCTATTATTCACCAGGAATTAAATCTTGTTCCTTATTTAACGATCACAGAAAATATTTTTCTTGGGCATGAACTCACCAATGCGTGGGGGATCCTGGATAAAAGAAGAATGCAGGAAGAAACAAAGCAACTGCTGGATCGACTGAACCTTGACATTCATCCGAATACTAAGATCAGCTCACTCAAAGTGGGGCAGCAACAACTGGTTGAAATTGCAAAGGCCCTGCATGTTGATGCGAAGGTTATCATCATGGATGAGCCAACATCGGCGATCAGTGATAAAGAAGTAAGTAATCTTTTTACCATTATTAATGAGTTGGTAAGGCAGAACAAAACGATCGCTTATATTTCTCATAAACTGAATGAACTTTTCCAGGTAGCCAACCGCTTCATTATTTTACGGGATGGTAAAACGGTGAATTCCGGCGAAATGAAAAACACAACTCACGATGAGTTGATACAAATGATGACCGGCAGAAAGGCGTTGTTTGCCCGCGATGAAACAATGACAGAAAAAAAGGATGAACTGTTGCAGCTAAAAAACATTAAACTTAAAAATGCCACGGGTGCTGATAATATTCTTCATACAATTTCAATGACATTGCATAAAGGTGAAGTTGTTGGTATTTATGGTCTAATGGGCGCCGGACGAACAGAATTAATGGAAACCGTTTTTGGTCTGCATCCTAAGTTGAGCACTGGTGAAATATCATTAGAAGGTAAAAGCATAAAAATTAAATCACCAGCTGATGCCATCAATGCAGGTATTGTACTGGTGCCGGAAGACAGAAAATTGCAGGGACTTTGTACAAGCCAGTCAGTAAGACCCAACATCAGCATTACAATACTTGATCAGCTGGAAAGATGGGGTATTGTTCTTAATAAAAAAAAGGAGACTGAAATTTCCAAACACTATATTCAGCAATTAGCGATAAAGACATTTTCAACAGAAACAATTGTAAAGAACCTAAGCGGCGGTAATCAACAAAAAATTGTACTCGCAAAATGGCTTGCAAAAAAACCGAAGGTTTTATTGTTGGATGAGCCAACGCGGGGAATTGACATCAATGCAAAATCAGAAATATATAAACTTATAAAACAACTGGCAGCGGAAGGATTGGGAATTGTAGTGGCATCGTCTGAACTGCCCGAAATTTTGGCTATATCAGATCGTGTTTTGGTGTTATGCGAAGGAGAATTGACGGCTAATATCCCAATCAAACAAGCAACCGAAGCGGCAATTTTAAAAATGGCAATTCACAAAAATTAAGTAATGACGATAAAAGAGAAATATTTAAAATAATAATGACTTTTCCAGGCCCCTCTCCGTCATTGCGAACTGCGAGCAACGCGAAGCAGGAAGCATCCGGGAGGGGTTTGGGGTGAGGTCTAACTAAGTCTACCAATGGCGACTACTATCACGGCCACACATAAAAATCAACTCAGCAGGTTTCAATCCCTGATCGCATTGTTTGTATTGTGCATTGCATTGGCAATAATGACTGATAAATTCTTTACTGCCGAGAATGGATTGAATGTATTACGTCAGACCGCCGTTAATATTTGTATCGCAACCGGTATGACCCTCGTTGTTCTTACTGCCGGAATTGATCTATCAGTTGGCTCGGTGCTGGCGCTATGTGGCGCCATTACCGCCGGGTTGTTAAAAAATGGAATTGCCATTCAATCAATGGATCTGTTTATTGGATTCACGATTCTCGGCGCAGTCCTTGCCGGCATATTGGTTGGTGCGCTGTTGGGATGGTTCAACGGATTTACCGTTACAAAATTCAAAGTACCTCCGTTCGTTGCTACATTGGCCATGCTGACTATAGCGAGAGGTTTTACCATGTTATATACAAAGGGACAGCCTGTAAGCAATCTGAGTACTGATTTTGCAGTCATTGGCACGGGTTGGTGGTTGGGCATACCTGTGCCCGTTTGGATTGCAGCGCTTGTTGTCTTGCTGGCAGTTTTCATTACGCAGAAAACCAAACTCGGGCGATACATTTATGCCATTGGTGGAAATGAAACCGCCGCAAAATTTTCCGGTATTAATATCACGAGGGTAAAAATTACAGTGTATGCACTTGCAGGTGCATTGGCTGCAATCGGTGGTATCATAGTTACATCGCGACTTGATTCTGCACAGCCCAATGCCGGTATGGGTTATGAGCTCGATGCAATTGCTGCGGTGGTTATCGGTGGCACATCGTTAAGCGGCGGTAAAGGGTCTGTGTGGGGAACCGTTATGGGTGCCATCATAATTGGAGTGTTGAATAATGGTTTGGTGTTACTCAATGTATCACCATTTTGGCAGCAAGTGGTTAAGGGAACGGTGATATTACTTGCGGTTATTATTGATAAGGCGGGTGATAAAAAAGAATAAACTGATTTGAACTCTTAAAAATGCAAATCAATGATCTTTAATAGGCATATATTTCTCAGCAGCATCAAAAGCCTGACAATTGCGCTGATGATTGTCGGTCTCGTTCCGTTGCAGATCAATGCACAACCCCCTGAAAAGAAAACGCGACCACGTATTGTTATTACTGCAGACCCGGAGCTTGATGATAACAATTCGCTGATCCGGTTTTTACTATACAGTAGCGATGTAGAAGTGGAAGGTCTTATTTATGCAAGCAGTCAATTTCATTGGAAAGGCGATGGGAAAGGAACAAAGTGGTATGTTCCCGGCAGGGAATATTCCCGGTTTGGATTGGATACGTGTCCATGTCCATCGTGGCGATGGGCAAAAAATGAACGGTTTATTCATGATGCTGTTGACGCCTATGCGAAAGTATATCCTAATTTAAAAATACATGAACCAAATTATCCGTCACCCGAATTACTTAGGTCAAAGATTCGTTATGGAAATATCGAATTCGATGGAGATATTTCTAAAAATTCACCGGGTTCGGAACTTATCAGATCATTGGTGCTGGATGAAAAACCGGGGCCCTTATTTATTGCTGCATGGGGAGGTCATAGTACGATAGCCCGTGCTCTCAGATCGATACAAGAGCAGTACGAGTTCACAACTGAATGGGAGGTGATCAAAAAGAAGATATCGCGTAAAGTAATTCTGTTACCATCCGGCGACCAGGATGATACTTATGCAAAGTATATCAAGCCTAATTGGCCTGATATAGAGTATCGTCAATTTCGGGAAGGTCCGAATTACGGATACGGCGCTCAATTGCGCGCAAAACCAGAAGACTCAATTTATTTGACTTCGTCATGGATGAAGGAAAACGTATCAGGTCGCGGACCATTAGGATCAATATATCGTGTATGGGGTGACGGAAAACAGATGGTAAAAGGAGACGTGATGGATTACTTTGGTTTCTCCGGGTATACAAATGAACAGTTGAGAAGTATGGGATACCGGGTATGGATGCCTGTGCAGGAAAAGGGTTCCTGGATCGGTGAAGGTGATAATCCAACATTTATGAATATGCCTGGAAATGGATTACGTGCTTTTGAAAAAAGTTCGTATGGCGGTTGGGGTGGTCGGGGGATAAGCAACGAGGAATTTAATCCTTTCTCTTTCCCGGCCGGCGATACGTCTCAACAGGCAATGATTTCAGCCCTAAACTCAGCTAATAGCCAGGCAAACAGAATTACCAATGCTTACCCAAATTTCTTTCCAGCAGCCCAGCGGGATTTTGCTGCCCGGATGAAATGGTCGGTAACACCAAAGTACGCAAATGCAAATCATGAACCTGTTGTTACAATTCAGGGACCTCTCAGCATTTTAGCAGCTCCCGGTGCGACAATAAGATTAAACGGGAATATTTCCGATCCGGATGGAGATAAAGTCACGGTCAAATGGTGGCAATTCCATGTTGGTACTTATCCTGATACAGTAACTATTACCAATGGAAACACCAATCAGGCAAAAGTGCTTATTCCGAAAGATGCGCTTGCCGGGCAAACAATTCACATGATACTTGAAGCAACCGATAATGGCTCACCGCCTCTCACAAGATACCAGCGCGTAATTATCACCATTTCCAGATAATGAATAAGAAAAGATACATATTGGCAATTGACCAGGGCACCAGCTCCACCAAATCATTGGTGTTTGATGAGGCAGGAGTTGCTGTGGTCAAAGGATCAGAACCATTGTATACTTCATATCATGATAATGGATTTGTAGAACAGGATGCAGAAGAGATCTACCAGAATGTTTTGCTTTCAGTTGAAAAATGTTTGAAACAGTTCAAAGAAAAAGGATTGGATGTAAATGAAATTGAAGCAATCGGTATATCCAATCAACGGGAGACTTTTGTTATCTGGGATAAAAACGGTAACCCATTACATCCGGCGATTGTCTGGCAATGTAAACGTTCGGTACGAATTTGTGAGGATCTAAAACAAGAGGGATTATCAAACACGGTTAATGCAAAAACAGGCCTGGTGATTGATCCCTATTTTTCAGCCACCAAATTGATCTGGCTATACCAGAATAATCCGGCGATTCAATCTGCTATAAAAAATGGGGAGGCATTTTTTGGAACAATCGATACATGGTTGCTTTATAAGCTTACCAATGGAAGTACGTACGCAACCGATTATACCAATGCTTCACGAACAATGTTTTTTAATCTCCACACATTGGAATGGGATGATGAACTGATCAACCAGTTTGGTTTAAAGGGGATCAATCTGCCACAAGTAAAATCATCTTCGGCAGTGTTTGGTGAAACAACACTCACGAATAATTTATCAAAAGCAGTTCCTGTCACAGCTTTGATCGGCGATTCACATGCGGCAGCATTTGGTGAAGGTTGCTTCGAAGCAGGAACTGCTAAAGCAACATTGGGTACCGGCTGTAGCATCTTGATGAATATTGGTAACAAACCAATTCGATCAGAAAATGGAATGGTAACAACGATCTGCTGGAGTACCGAAGAAAGAATTGATTATGCTTTGGAAGGTGTGATCGTTTCCTGTGGCGCTACCATTGAATGGTTAAAAAACGAATTGAACTTATTTAGCGACAGTAAAGAATCTGAAACAATGGCCAATGCAGTTGCTGATGCAGGAGGTGTGTATTTGATTCCTGCATTCAGTGGCCTGGGTTCGCCGCATTGGCAAATGGAAAGAAGAGCTTCATTGTCCGGAATGAATTTCGGCACTACGAAAAATCATATTGTAAGGGCCGCATTGGAGTCGATACCCTATCAAATTGCAGATGTGATAGCAGCAATGGAAAAGGATGCAAAACTTTCATTGAAAGAGCTGATGACTGATGGAGGAATGACTTCGAACCGGTTCGTGATCCGGTTCCTTGCCGACTTATTGAATAAACCTGTTGCAACCATTGGCATGCCCGATGTATCTGCTTTAGGAGCTGCCTACCTGGCGGGATTACAGGCAGGAATGTATGGAGATATTGATAGTTTGAAGCGATTGAACCAGGATAAAACAATTTACCAGCCAAATAATGGAACGATGACGTTGAATAAAAGCTATGAAGGGTGGAAGAACACAATTAAAAAAGGAATCGCAAATTGAAAAGGCATTTTACCATATTAATTACGCTGTCACTTTGTTACAATAGTTTTTCGCAAGCCAATGCAAAGCCTTTTATCCTAAAGGCTGAACACTTCAAACATTATGTTGATTACTTCAACAAGATGGAAGACGAGAACATCAAACAAGCTATACCCAATGATAGCGCATGGGGCTGGATGAAAAAGAATATTCCCTTGTTTGAATGTCCTCAACAGAATTTTGAAGAGATGTTTTACTACCGCTGGTGGTCATTGCGCAAACATATTAAGAAGACCGAGCAGGGCTTTGTATTTACCGAATTTTTAGTGCAGCGCAGTTATGCAGATAAATACAACCTTATCAGCAGTGGCTTAGGTCATCATATTTATGAATCAAGATGGCTGCACGATAAAAAATACATGGATGATAACCTGCATGTCTGGTTGCGTGGCAACAATGGCAAGCCGATGAGCAAGCTTCGGTTTTACAGCGGATGGTATGCCGACGCAATTTATAGCCGCTACCTGGTGAATAATGACAAACGATTCTTCCTGGACATATTTTCAGGCCTGGAAGAAGATTATGCAGCATGGGAAAATGAAAAGAAAATACCAGGTGATTTATTCTGGCAGTATGATGTAAGAGACGCCATGGAAGAAACCATCAGTGGAGGACGCCGGGAAAAAAACCCAAGACCGTCTATCAATGCATATATGTATGGAAACGCTCTTGCGCTACAAAAAATGAACCTAATGACGGGTAATGGACGCAAAGCGTTTTACTACCAACAAAAATCAGACTCATTAAAATCGTTGCTCCAGTCGAAACTCTGGAATAGTGATCATGAATTTTTTGAGGTAAGAAAGGAGCAAGGTGATACGTTGGCAAACGTAAGAGAGGAAATCGGATTTATTCCCTGGTATTTTAATATGCCGGACAGTCAATACAATGTAGCCTGGAAATGGGTGACGGATAAAAGAACATTCAATGCTCCGTTTGGCATTACAACAGCAGACAGAAGTCACCCGCAATTCCGGACGCATGGCTGTTGTAATTGTGAATGGGATGGGGCTGTTTGGCCTTTTGCTACTTCGCAAACATTGACTGCGATGGCCAATCTTCTAAATAATTACAAACAGGATTATGTTGCAGACAGCAATTATTTTGACCTGTTGGAAACTTATGTCGAATCACAATATTACCGTGGTCGTCCTTATATAGGCGAATACCTTGATGAAACGACTGGTTACTGGTTAAAAGGCGACCAGGAACGAAGCCGGTATTATAATCACTCCACTTTTAATGATCTTATTATTACTGGTCTTGTTGGATTGCGACCAAGGGCAGATGATACGATTGAAGTAAACCCGTTATTACCCGATAATAGATGGGATTGGTTTTGCCTGGATAACATTTTATATCACGGTAAAATTGTAACGATTATCTGGGACAAGGATGGAACAAAATATAAAAAAGGAAAAGGTCTTGGTGTTTGGGTAAATGGAAAGAAAGTCGCGTCTTCATTAAAGCTGGAAAAAGTAACTGGTAAACTATGATTATGACTTGGGTCACAAAGAACACGAAGATCAACACGAAGAACCTTGCCTACCGGCAGGCAGGCACAATGTTGTGTCCTTTGTGGTTCATCGTGTTCTTTGTGTCCTTGTTTTCTTTCAATGGATTTTCGCAGCAAACTGAGAAAGTATATTTATCCGGCACAGGCAGTGATAATACCGTGGATTGGGAATTCATGTGTACTGGCGGAATGAATGCAAACAAATGGACAACGATCCCTGTTCCCTCATGTTGGGAATTGCAAGGCTTTGGAAAATATGATTATGGTTTTGCAAGAGACAGTGTGAGAGGAAAAGAAAAGGGATTATATAAGTACTCATTCAATGTTCCTGCATCATGGAAGAATAAAGTAGTCAAGATCGTTTTCGAAGGCGTAATGACCGATGCTGACGTAAAAATAAATGGTCAGGCAGCGGGTGAGACCCACCAAGGAGCATTCTATTGTTTTAAGTATGATATCACCAAACTGTTAAAGTACGGGGAACAAAATTTGCTTGAGGTTACCGTTGCCAAACATTCAGCGAATGAATCTGTGAACGCTGCAGAGCGAAAAGCTGATTTCTGGATATTTGGTGGCATATTCAGACCAGTATGGCTGGAGGTGTTGCCGGGATTCAATATTGAAAAAATTTCTATTAAAGCTGACGCTGATGGAGTCTTTAACGCAAATGTTATCGTTGATGATGAGGATGCACTTTTTAAATTGTCGGTTAGAATATTGAATGAAAGGAACGTTGAGGTTGCCAAATTTTTGGTAGATAATCCAACTAATGAAGATTGGAAGTTTTGGAAAGTTGCAGGTCGTGTTCCCAATCCAAAGCTTTGGAATTCCGAAACTCCAAATTTATATAAAGCTGTTTTTACAATTTATCGACGATCAGTTACGCTTCATACAGTTACCAGGTCATTTGGTTTTCGCACTGTCGAGCTAAAAAAGAGGGACGGCATATATGTAAATGGCGTCAAAGTAAAAATGAAAGGAGTAAATCGTCATTCATTCCGACCGGAAACAGGGAGAGCATTGAGCAAGAAAAACAGTATTGAGGATGTGTTGCTCATGAAAGATATGAACATGAATGCGGTTCGCATGTCTCACTATCCGCCTGATGATCATTTTTTGGATGTATGTGATTCACTCGGCTTGTTTGTGATGGATGAATTAGCCGGCTGGCATGGACACTATGATACAAAAACAGGGGCAAAACTTTTAAAAGAAATGATCGATCATGATGTCAATCATCCCTCAATCATCATGTGGGCTAATGGCAACGAGGGCGGTCACAATTTTGAACTGGATAGTTTGTTTACTCAATTTGATATCCAGCGAAGGCCTGTTGTTCATCCCTGGCAATTGTTTAACGGAATAGAAGCCCAGCATTACCGTGAATACAATTATGGTATCGGCAATTATGAACATGGAAGAGAGATCCTTATGCCAACAGAGTTTTTACATGGACAATTTGATGGCGGACATGGTGCGGGTCTTGAAGATTATTGGGAAAAAATGTGGCATGATCCATTAAGTGCAGGCGGCTTTCTTTGGGATTTTGCAGACAATGCAGTTGTACGAAAAGATTTGAAAGACTCATTGGATACAGATAAGCATCGTGC
>JAICPX010000700.1 GCA_025929635.1 Chitinophagaceae bacterium | reverse complement strand
TGGAGATAACAGCACCCTTCGCTTATATCGACCTACAAAATTTACCGCGCTTCCGGCCACAAGGGTTTTTTTAATACTATTGTTTTGAATAATGTCGATCCCGCCGTTGTTCTCGGCGACCACTAGCTTTCCGTCTATCTCTGTAATTGAGTTAATGAGATTATGAGAAAGTCCATTGGCCGTTGAATAATTATGGAATTTATATCCATCATATCGGCTCAGTCCTTCCCAGGTACCGATCCAGATAAAGCCTTTGCTGTCCTGGTAAATGCAACGGACCGGGTTCGCTACCAGGCCATCCTGTACTGTGTATTTAGTAAAGCTCACCTGCTGCGGACGGGCTGCACAAAACAGCAATGTAGCGGCGATAAGCAGTATTGATTTTCGCAGAAACATGTTTCTAAATGTACCAACATTTTTAATAATTGCACAAGCACATCTATAAAAGAAGAATGAACCCCGGGAGGTCCATTCTTATGTTTGCATCATTGTTTGCGACTCAAAAACTCTTTATACTGTCCTGCATTTCTTTTTAATGATCGCACCTTCTGCAGTATAATGTACTTTGCATTTTTCATTACCTTTTGTTAATTCGACTTCATAGATTGTACGATTGCTGTTGAATTCTGTTTCTACGTCTTTAATTGTGTAACCACTATACTGTGTTTGGATAGCATTATTGATATGAGCAGGAAGCTTAGCGGGGTTTGACATTACTACTTCTGAACGCACCCACTTGCCATCATTGTACCAGGCGTGGTAATCAGAGCCATCCATTTTGAATCTTACCTCGTAGTCACTTGCATCCATTCCATAATCCCAATCAGTAGGAAGCACTTCAATTCTTTCTTCCGGAGTATATGCATACCATACTACGTCGGTTGAATTTGGAAAACGCGTTGAAAAGTCAGCCGTCATCTCTGCTTGCGGATCATTCTTTGTCATATGCCTTTCTTTTTTTCTTGAAACCGTTCCATTTGCCATATAATGAACGTTCCATTTGCTATCACCTTTTACCAGTTTTACTTCATACAGTTCCTGTTTGTTATCATGCTCAAGATCTACATCAGCAATTCTGTAACCGGGATACTGTGTGTTTATGGATCTCATTACATCGGCAGGCAGGTCAATGTCATCTATCATTTGAGAGGAACGTATCCATTGACCGTTATCATACCAGGCTATGTAATCAGCATCATTCCAGTTAAAGGTTACATAGTAATCTTTATCATCAAGACCAACATACCAGTCGGTCGGTTCCGGAGTCATCGTTTTATCCGGAGTGTATTGATACCACACTACTTTCGTGGCTTTTGGGTATTTGGTATCAAAGGACGTACGAATCGCCACTGGCACGATCACTGTATCTCCCGTAGAGTGGGCAACAGAATATTTGACCAGGTCATCTGTTGAAAATTTTTCCTGCGAGGGTTTTAAGAAACTGCTTCCGGCAACCAATGCCATTACAAGCAGTATACTAAATGTCTTCATAATTTTAGAGTTTAAACGTGATGAAATAAT
>JAICPX010000575.1 GCA_025929635.1 Chitinophagaceae bacterium | reverse complement strand
GTATGCCCATATTGCGCGGTTTATTTCATTGGTTTCTGTAGCAAAATGATTATGCCAGAACAAGGTCATCTTTTCTCTTATATTTCTCTCCTGGTTTATCATTAAGCCCATCCACCACGCTTTAAATGAATTGCGGCGTTGACCATCAGCATCGGTGGTGTTTGTATTTACCCAGGTTTGACCCATCGGTATCGCATAATCCGGATCAGTGGCAGGAATATTATTATTGTTATAGTTTTTTACCGGCGGCGCAGTAGCCGCAGCAGGTATGGTAAGCATCTGGTCGACAGCCTGGCTCATACTCATTCCTAATAAATTACTGACAGCATCGATCGTTGAGCCAAACATTGTACGCTTTAAAAGATGCGCTGCTTCATTTGATGTCCACGGACCGGAATAAGGAATCAGGCCAGAAAAAGTACGGACAATCTCGTTCGTTTCAGCGGCTTTGGCAGGAGTCTTCCGCCCGGCAGTTACAAACTCTCTTCTATCCATAACGAAGGTTTTGGTTGGCAGTAGCCAGTGTTGACTTTAAAGTTAATAAATGGTTTAAGGAACTCTAAATGAAAAGCAATTTTATTCCGTTCGTGAAGGATAGGAAATATACAGTAAAAATCGGGCAGTGAATCTTATAGGTTTTCGATAATACCGGCAATGCCTTGTCCGCCTCCAACGCAAGCCGTTACCATCCCGTACTTCTTATTTAATCTTTTCATATCATGTAGATTCTGAATGGTAAGCTTGCAGCCGGTACAACCCAACGGATGGCCCAATGCAATTGCTCCGCCATTGATATTCACTTTGGTTGGATCAAGACCAGCTTCACGAATTACAGCCAACGCTTGGGAAGCAAATGCCTCATTTAATTCTATAAGATCTACCTGGGAAAGATTCATTCCTGACTGTTTCAGTACTTTTGGAATTGCAGCAACCGGACCGATTCCCATGATCCTGGGATGCACACCTGCAACTGCTGATGCTACCAGGCGACCAATTGGTTTTAGTCCAAGTTCTTTTACCATTTTATCACTCATAACAATTACAAAGGCAGCACCGTCGCTTGTTTGCGATGAATTGCCCGCAGTCACGCAACCATTAGCGGCAAATGCTGGTTTTAATTTTGCCAATGCTTCTATTGAAGTATCTGCTCTTGGCCCTTCGTCAGTATCTACCGTATAATTTCGTTTTTGTTTTTTACCTTTTTCATCAAGGTAAACCTCACCAACATTAATTGGCAAAATACCGGGTTTGAAATACCCATTACTTATTGCACTGATCGCTTTCTGGTGGGAGTTATAAGAAAATTCGTCCTGGGCCTCGCGACTAATATCATATTCTTTTGCCACCGCCTCCGCAGTCAATCCCATGCTTAAGTAATAATCAGGTTCGTCTTTGGCAATTGAATAGGCGGGAACAGTTTTCCAACCGGCAGTAGGTACAAGACTCATGCTTTCGGTTCCTCCCGCAACAATACATTCGGCCATTCCCATCCTGATCTTTGCCGTCGCAATAGCAATTGTTTCCAGGCCCGATGCACAATAACGATTCACTGTCATTCCGGGCACATCAAAACCGAGGGCTCTGGCAGCAATGATGCGACCTACTTGTAAACCCTGTTCCGCTTCAGGCACTGCATTGCCAACAATCACATCATCTACTCTTTTCGCATCAAGTTGCGGCACAGTTGCCAGCAAACCTTTTATTACATCTACCGCCAGGTCATCCGGCCGGTAAAATCGAAAACCGCCACGTTTTGCTTTTGCAACTGCGGTGCGGTATCCCGCAACGATATAAGCTTCCTGCATAGAGATCTTTTTATTGATTAGTCAACTTATTCAACAAATCTAAGCCAAATTTAATAAAAGTTGTTTATGCAACCTTCATTGAGCAAAGTTAATTATTGCCGTTTTCAGGAAAAATTTTGTGGGTTATAGTTTATGCGGTTCTTTTGGAAAAATTTTACTTTGAAAACAATGTTTTTAGCTGCGTTTGTCACTGTTTGTGGAATCACAGTTCGTGGCCAACAAGATACTGCATTGGTAGCCCGTATTAATCAAATGTTGACGCTTACACAGCAGAAGGATCTGGAAAAGATCATGGATTATACCTACCCAAAACTATTTGAGATAGCTCCCAGAGAATTAATGATAGCAACCTTGAAAGAAACCTATGACTCTGACGAGTTTTCCATCGAGATCGATTCAATAAAGATCATAACCATATTTCCTGTTTTTGTTATTAATGATACAAGCTATGTAAAGGTGAGACACTCGATGCTCATGAGAATGAAATATAATGAAGCGCTTGATACCAATGATAAAGAAAGCAAGACGATGCTGGTCTCCATACTGGAGCAAAAATATGGTCAGGGCAATGTTCGCTTTGATGCAGCAACCAATTCATTGAATATATTCATGAAGCCCGATATGGTGGGAATAAAAGATAAAACCGTCAATACCTGGACCTTTGCCAATCTCGATGAAGATAATGCTGCCCTCCTGGAAATGTTATTCAGCCGGGCCGTCCGCGACAAGCTAAAGGAATATAATTAGACAGGAGCTTAATGTATAAAATCTTACGAAATATTCTTTTTCTTTTTCCTCCCGAATGGGTTCATTATTTTTCAATGAACTGTTTGCGTTTGTTATGCAATATTGGGTTTATCAAAAATCTTTTGGCAAGGCTCTTCACAACTAACGACTCACGACTAACGACT
>JAICPX010000192.1 GCA_025929635.1 Chitinophagaceae bacterium | reverse complement strand
TTACCGGTTTAACCATCACATATATCTCTTTAATAGCGCCGGTACAGTTCAAAGGCAATATTGTTACCTTATTCTGGGCTGCTGAAACTGTTTTACTGTTCTGGTTATTTCAACGAACAAGAATTTTTCAACTCAAAGTCGCTTCAGTCATCGTCGGCGCACTAATGATTGGAAGTCTTTTTATTACCTGGATACAGGTTTATTTTTCGACTACCGGGGTCATTTCAATCATTCTCAATAAAGGCTTTACCACAACGATTGTGGTGGCTGCATCCTTATTTGTTTACTACAGGATGCTATATAAAGAAGCTGACACCTATTTTTCAAAGAACCTGCAAACACGGGTAGCGGGGAATCTTTTGTTATCTGCCTTCCTGACCACGCTATACGTATCAGGCGCATTGGAAATATATTACCAGTTCGAAACAAGAAGTGATGTTGGATCCTTATTCTCAATTTATCTTCAGTTGTACACGTTTGTTTTTGCGATCATGATCCTGTTAAGTTTCAGCAGAACCAGCCTGTTTCCCATTCTTAAATTTTTACTTACGATACTTTGCTTTGGACTTTTCCTTATCAATATCAATACGAATTATGAGGTCGCCCTGGCATTGATCGAAAAGAATAATAGTTCACTTTTCCTTGCCCATTGGTTGTCTGTGATCTTATTAGGATGGCTGGTTGCTCATCTTGTAATCTATTTTAGAAGTGTTGTCCTAAGGGCTCCTTACGGAGAAGATCAAAACTGGAGCTCTTATCTCACTGCTTTTGCATGGTTTTCTGCTGTTGGCTTTATTTTGATCTTAAGTATTGAGTTTTACCAGGTAAACTTATGGCTTAATTACAGAGGTCCTGAATGGGAATGGTGGAAAAACCTATATTACAAAGCCGGTCTGAGCATTTTGTGGAGCATTTGTTCATTCATTTTAATGTGGTTGGGAATGAACTATAAATTCCGTTCATTGCGGATCATTTCGCTGAGTCTTTTTACAATTACACTAATAAAACTATTTGCGTTTGATATCACCAAAATACCACCAGGAGGCAAGATCGCGGCGTTTATTTTGCTGGGAGTGCTGTTGTTGACAGTGTCTTTTATGTACCAGCGGTTAAAAAAGATCATAATTGATGATGTTGAAAACAAAAACCTGTCAGCTTAATTTTTAATGAATGTTAGTTTATAATGTGACCGTAAAAGTTGATTGGAGCATTCACGATGAATGGGTAAAGTGGATGCTGAATGAACATTTACCCGAAATGGTGACTACGGGTTGTTTTACAAGTTCAAAATTGCTGCGTTTACTTGAAACCGAAGAAAATGACGGACCAACCTACGCGGCCCAATATTTTGCTGAGAATAAAGCAGATTATGACCGGTACATTAAAGAGCACTCAGCAGCGGTGAGAAAAAAATATAATGAAAGATGGGGCGATCGTGTTATTGCCTTCAGAACTCTAATGCAAGTTGTTGAATAGGTTTTCATCAAAAACCCGCTCCCGATAATTATCGGGACTATAATCCAAATTCTAAAATCAAGCAAATCCTTTCCCACAGTAATTTCCCGGTTATTTTATTGTTATGAAAAAACAAAGAAAAAAATTTTGCTGCCAGACAAAAGCGGCTAAATTTGCCGCCGTCATCACCTAAAAAACTAACTACTATGAATAAGGCCGACCTGATCGATATAATTGCAGAGGAAACAGGCATCACAAAGACACAGGCAAATGCAGCGCTGGATTCTTTCACCAACGCGGTCACCAAAACCCTGAAAAACGGGGGCAAAGTAACTCTGGTGGGATTTGGCACCTTTTTACTTTCCTACCGTGAAGGAAGAAGGGGACACAACCCGCAAACAAAAACACAGATCAATATCAAAGAAAAAGTAGTGGCAAGATTTAAAGGAGGAAAAGAATTGCTCGCAACCTTGAAGGCTTCTATGAAAGATCTGAAACCTTTATTACAAAAGAAAAAAAGGAAAGCCTAACTTCGAAAACAAATAAATTTATGGGAAGAGGCGATAAAAAAACTAAAAAGGGAAAAACGTTCAAAGGAAGCTTTGGCAAAAGCAGACCGGCGAAGAAGAAGAAGAAATAAATTGTTTAATTGTCAAATGGCTAAATTGTCTTTCAAATAGCAAGAACAAAAACAATTTATCAATTCAACCATTTGACATTTGTTTTCAGGGTGCGAGTCTCTCTATTTTCCATCCCCCATTTTCTTCGAGTGTATATTGAATGCGATCATGCAGGCGACTGGGTCTTCCCTGCCAGAATTCTATAACAACAGGCTTAACGATATATCCTCCCCAATACGATGGTCGGGCAATTTCAGTTCCTTCCATCTTATTCACCAGCTCATTGAATTTTTCATCAAGCCATTCCCTGCTTTCGATCACCCGGCTCTGCGGCGAGGCCCACGCCCCGATCCGGCTCGATTCAGGTCTTGAATGGAAATATTCATCACTTTGTACGCCGCTGACTTTGTCGATCAATCCGGTTATCCTGATCTGCCGTTCCAGTTCCTTCCAAAAGAAAACAAGACAGGCTTTTGGATTTTCAGCCAGCTGTTGCGCCTTATAACTTTCATAATTCGTGAAAAAAACAAATCCTTTTTCATTGAATTCCTTCAACAGGACAATTCTTGCAGAAGGTAATCCATCAATTGAAGCAGTTGCCAGTGTCATTGCATTTACTTCATCAATCTTTGAATTTACTGCTTCATTCCACCACGTTTGAAATTGTTTGATCGCATTGGGGTCCGCCTCTTTCTCCGACAACTTTTTGTGAGAATAATCTCGTCTTATACCGGCAATAATGTTAGACATAAATTTTCAATTCAATGCAAAGTTAAATCCGCAACAATTAAAAAGAACGTTATCGAAACTTTTTACTTAATGATTTTTATCATGTATAAACAGGGGATCACCTGCAATACGCCTGGATCATTTCGTTTGCTCTTGCAAACCCAAGACCTGCCGCTGCTTTCCAATCCACGCAGGCATCTGTTGTCCGCTGCATGTTTAAGTAAGTAGCCCCCCTGTTAAAGTAAGCCTGGGCCATCCTGGGATTAATGGCTATTGCTTTTGTATAATCATCAACGGCTTCCTGTAACCTTCTCAAATTGAAAAAAGTTGAAGCCCTGGTTTCGTAGATATATTCATTCGGGTTGATATTGATCGCTTTTGTCAATGGCTCAATCGCTTCCTGGAATCGATTAGTCGTATTATAAATGACACCTATGTTATAATAGGCCTGGCTATATGCTGGATTTAATTCCACCGCTTTCAGATAATCATTCATGGCGGCAGTATAATTCTTCTGGCCGTAGTAAATATTGCCCCGGTAAAAATAGGCATCTGACATACCAGGTCGAAGCTCGATCGATCTGTTCAAAGACAGCAATGCGGCATTAAGATCGGGTACATCCATTAAATTTTTTCCGAGGACAAAATGAGCATGTGGCTGGTTTGGATATTTTGCGGCCAAATCAGTAAAAAGGGTCAGGCTGTTTTGCCATACCTTATTCCTTTGAAAAGTAATTATAATAAAAAATACTGCCAGTCCTGCAAGCAAATAATTATTCAACGGTTGAAAAGAGATTAAAACTTTCCTGTCACGTATTGCCGTATAAAAACAACCCATAATAAAAAATAGACCTATGTACGGCACGTAAGAATATCTTTCCGCCACAACGGCATAACCAACCGGTATCACCTGGCTTGTAAGTGATATGCCAATGAGGTAAAAAAGAAACCCAAAAATCAGTTCCCGCTTCATTGCTTTCGCTTTGTAAACAAGAAAAGCAAGCAATAACAAGAACAATGGACTCAGATAATAATAATAGGGCAACTCAGCAGGAGCAAAATGCAATACAGCAAGATGAAAAGGAAAAACCAGTTTTACAATGTAATAGGATGTGGAATAACAAACCACAAAGAAACGTTGCGGGAGATCATATTCAGGCATCAGGTCTGCATTAATGGCGCCTGCGGATTTTTGGGAAAATATAGTGATCACTCCAAATAACAGCGATAATATGAAGAAGGGGATCTTTTCAACAAGCTTTGTTTTCCAACCGCGGTGAAAATAATAGTCGAATAACAGGAGCATTAAAGGAAATGTAACTGCGGCTGATTTTGAAAGAAGCGAGCAGAGGAATAGCAAAATAGTGTATATATATAGTTTACTTCTTCCAGTTGTTGCATGGGCATATTCATAATAAGTGCTCAGCCCGCAAATAAAGAAAAAAGAATATAACAGGTCTTTTCGCTCAGATATCCATGCCACTGACTCAACATGCATAGGATGTATGGCAAAAAACAATGCTGTAACAAGAGCCACTTCTGCCCGGCGGGAGATCTTTTTTGTCAACCGGAATACCATTGCAATATTAAGCAGGTGTATCAGCAGGTTGATGAAATGATAAGGCTTGGCATTTAACCCGAATAAACTGTATTCTATGGCATAGGAAAGCGTCGTAAATGGATGGTAGTTTGCATTGTGAAATGAGGTGAAGATGGCCCCGATATTTTTAAGCGATAAATCTTTTATATAAGGATTGTCTGAGATGTAACCCGGATCATCCAGCGTTACGAAATTGTTGGTGAGCGTATTATAAAAAAGTAAGAAGGTGAGAAGAAGAATACCTCCCAGGAAATAATAGCTGTTGTATCCTGCAGATAAACCTTTTACCGGTTTTTGGGAATGAAGTTTTTTGGGGAGTGTTTTTTTGGGGGGTTGTTTTGCATTCATTAATAATCATTTCGTCTTCCTGACGTTTTATTATGCGAAATACATTTACAACCCGGTTGTTTTTTCTTTCAGCCGGTCTCTTTCCTCTGAGACAAGGTTCAACCTGCTTTCCAATTCCCCCAGTCTTCTTATCTGGCCTTCCAGTTTCTTATTGGCCTCTGTCATTTGCTGCAGGTCATTATTCAACTCTTCCAGGTAAGCGACCTTTTTTTGCAGTTGCTGACGCTGGTGGTTGGACTCACCCAGCTTATCTTCCACTTTTGCCAATTCTATCTGTAAGACCTGGTTTTCCTGCAAATAATGATTGGTCTTATTTTTTTGCTCATCAAGCTCCCGTATCACTTTATAATAAGCTTCCTTCAGGTCTTCATATTCTATATTCACCATTTTTGTGGATGACAGCTGCGATTCGAGTTTCTGAATCTTATTTTGCAACAAATGGAACTCGCTATACGCATCATCAAGCATCACACTCATTTCCTTTGTAAGATGCTCTTTTTGCTTTATCTGGTTTATCTCGTCTTCTTTTTCACCAAGCATGTATCGAAGGTCTTTTATCTGCATGCTCAGCTCTTCATTACTGCGCAAAATTTCCTGGCTTTTTTCTTCAGTTTCTTTAATTACATCTACCTGCTCAAGCAACTGGCTTATTTTGGCGTTATGATCCATCAGGCTTTGCTGTGCCTGGCGAAGTTGTTCATAATAATCTGTTTTTGTTTGAGCAACAGGCTTTTCAGTTTTCGTTTGCTGAAGATCAAGGTTGAGCTTTCTTACCTGGCTTTTTAATTCTTCAATTTCTATTTCATGAATTCTTTTGTCCTCGGTAGCTTCATGCAAGCGATCCTTTAAATCGGCGAGCTCTTTGTCCTTTATTTCGGCTTCGTTCACATATTTTATTTTCCACTCTTCAACGCCACTGCTGACAGATTTTTTGCCTGCCATTTCATCTTTCTTCATGCTTTTGCGGCTGCTGAAAAATAAATTGATAACAAAGCCAATGACAATCGCACTTACAAAAAGCGCAATGATCTCAAATATTGATAAGCTTACATTTAATAACATAGGCTAATGACTATGGAAACTAACAAAATTCCGCCAGTTTTGGCACCGTAAGTTTTTCACAGCATTCAATAACTATGAACTTTGATCAAAAGAATTACTAACCTGTAACCAAAGTGCCTACCTTTTCACCCGTCACCACACGACGAAGATTGCCTGTTCGGTTCATGTCGAAAACAACGATCGGCAGATTATTTTCCATGCAAAGCGTAAAAGCTGTCATATCCATTACCCGCAGATTCTTACTAATGCATTCGGCGAAAGTTATCTTGTTGAATTTGGTAGCGGCCGGATCTATTTCAGGATCGGCAGAATAAATACCATCGACCCTTGTTCCTTTGAGGATCACACTTGCATTGATCTCGATGGCACGGAGTGAGCCGGCGGTATCAGTTGTAAAATACGGATTACCAGTGCCTGCGCCAAAGATCACCACCCGGCCTTTTTCCAAATGGCGTATAGCACGACGGCGAATATAAGGCTCAGCGATCTGTTCCATTTTAATTGCACTCAGCAGCCTGGTGAACACACCTATCTTTTCCAATCCCGCCTGCAATGCCATGCCATTGATCACGGTTGCCAGCATACCCATGTAATCGCCATGCGCTCTCTCGATTCCCGTCTCCGCTTCATTCATGCCGCGATAAATATTTCCTCCCCCGATAACAATTGCCACTTCCACCCCGATCTCGGTCAGCTGCTTTATATCGGCAGCATACTGAGCTATTACATCATTATCAAAACCAAAATTCTTATTGCCCATCAACGATTCCCCCGAAAGCTTCAGCAGGATGCGTTTGTACTTTGGAACCATGCTAGCGATTGCAGATTTAAGATTTCAGAATTATCCACCGAAGCTTAAGCGGAGGTGGATTGCGTTGCGAAGATAGGGAAAGGGGTTTTTTTGAGTAGTTTTTGTTTGGATCGCTTCGCCTGTGTCAGGCTTATTTATCACCTGGCTGTCAACGTTGTTCAGTATTCGCTTTGTTACCATTCAATTATCCAGCTGATCATGGAATTAGCACCAGACGTAGAATATGTTGTACGGTAAAAAATTCTCTTATCAATCCATGTATAAGCGGGAGACCTTTGCAATCTACCCTCTGTAAGGGTTAAGTACTCAATGTGGTGTAAGAGTTCAGATCAGTAAAATTATTTTTGATACCTTAAGGTCAGAAGAAAAAATGCATGAGTAGTAAACTTGTCATATCTGCTGCGTTTCTTTTCCCTATATCTATACACCTCGCGGCACAAAATATCGATATCAGGTTTACTGCAATAAAAGGCCCAAATGGAAACCCGATTGGTAAGATCAGGAACATCACACAGGATCCGCATGGATACATGTGGTTTTCAGACGAAGTTGAAAGATGTATTTATCGCTATGATGGTAACCGGATTATCGCTTTCCGGCATGACAATGCAAATCCAAATTCGCCGGGCAGTCTGGAAATAAATTCGGTTTATGCCGATAACACAGGAATTATTTGGATAAGCTTTCGCGATGGAATGGATCGTTATGATCCGGCAACAGGTATTTTCACACATTACCGTCACGCATCAAATGATCCAGGGAGCTTAAGTCCCGGTAATGTTAACCAGGTTTTGAGAGACCGCCAAGGACGACTTTGGGTAGGTACTGATAATGGACTCGATCGTCTTGATGAAAAAACCGGAAAATTTGTCCATCATAGAAATGAACCCGGCAATCCAAAAAGTTTAAGTGATAACGTGGTTTGGAATATTTATGAAGATCGCCAGGGGGTCATTTGGATAGCATCAGGCTTTCCCTTCTTTGAAACTGATTCGAGTAAAAATGGCGGTGGCCTTAACCGGTTGAATACGGACGGAACATTTACTCAATACAAACATGATCCAAAAGATCCTCACAGTTTAATTAATAATAAAGTTCGGGCCCTGTTTGAGGAGAGCCGTGGTGTTTTTTGGGTTGGGACAAAAGGCGATGGCCTGCACACTATGGATCGCAAAACAGGAAAGTTTGAACGACACCTTTATGACCCAAACAAACCCGATCAATTAAGTCGTCCCCCGCGCAAAAAAGTAGATTTTGCATTTAACAATGACCAGGTAACATTTATCATCGAAGATGCAACAGGTTCGATCTGGATCGGCACCATGTGGTCCGGCATGAACCGGTACAACCCATTAACGAAAAAAGTTACACATTATGAAGGCAGTCATGGGTTTCCTGACAGCAGTGCATGGAATGCTTTCATATCACTGGATGGTATGCTTTGGTTGACCACACAACAAAACCATTTGTTTCGCGCTGGTCCATTTCCCAGAACCATTAATAGTTTGAATCCTGGAATTCCGACAAGCAGTTTCCTTGAAGACAAAGAAGGATTTTTATGGACAGGGACAGATGGAATGGGATTATTCCAATATGATAAAAAG
>JAICPX010000245.1 GCA_025929635.1 Chitinophagaceae bacterium | reverse complement strand
TTGCATAACCAGTTAAAGGCTGCTCTGATTTTTTTCTTTTTTGTGCCATGGCTACGGTAATGAAGGATATCATTACCAGCAGTAGTAAAGTTTGTTTCATAAACGTAGGTTTTGATTTGATAGAGAAATCTACGATATTTTTCGTTGAATAAAAAAATTTATTTATGAGCTGTCAATTTTTTACATGAGCGGAGTGCCGGGAGAAAATCCAAAAACAAAAAACCGGGTGAGTCACCCGGTCAGATATATTCCTGTTATTTATTATTATCTCTTATCCGTCGAAGAAGGTGTTGCAGTTGAAGGTGTTTGTTGCTGTGGCATGCTACTCATCATTTTCATCATTTCCGCGGCATCCATAAAGGCCCAATGTTCTACCGCTTTGCCATCCTTAAATCGGACTACTTCGACGCCAGACATATCAAACGGGCCAGCAGGCATTCCATCCATTGGTACATTTAATGTACCTGTCCATCGCAGCCAACCCATTACATAGTCATCGTCAGCCAATTCTTTTTTAATTTCTGTTTTCATGGTTCCGGCACTTTTCATACGGGTGATCGTCGCCTTCAGACTATCTCTTCCCATGTCCCCTTTTGGCGTATGATCAACAAAATCGCTGGCCACAACGCTATCTATCTGGCTGATGTCACCTGTCTCGAATGCCCTGGCGACTGCGTGAAATGCATCCAGGTTTTTTTTGGCCGCATCACTCATCTCTCCGCTGGTAGTTGAAGCCTTTTCATTACAGGCCGGTAAAAAACTAATAGCGGCGGCCGAAATCAAAAAAAAGATCTTTCTCATGTTAATTTATTTTAGTTAAAAAAAGAAAAGACAGAAGTGCCATACGGACATGGTTATGTGAATTCACATGGTTGCGGGCTTTAAAATGGCAATCAAGGTAGAAAACTTTAAAAACATATGGAAGATTTTTTAGTTCCTTATTTTCACAGCATGCAAGCCCTCACATTTGGTGGAATTGAATCAATAATCTACGGTGCCGCTCCTGATCCAAAGATCCTGGAACCAAACGATGCGATTGTTCAAATCTCATTATCCGGCATTTGTGGTTCTGATCTTCATGTTTATCATGGAAGAGAAGCCGGTTTGGATAAAGGAACAGTAATGGGTCATGAATTTACCGGAACAGTTATGGAAACCGGCGCTAAAGTGAAAAAATTCCATAAAGGCTCCAGGGTACTCAGTCCCTTTACCACTTCATGTGGTGAATGTTTTTATTGTCGCATCGGGCTTACCTGCCGTTGTGAAAAAGGAAATCTTTTTGGATGGATGCAATCCGGTCATGGTCTTCATGGTGCGCAGGCACAGTTTATTCGAGTGCCAATGGCAGATTCAACACTTATTGCTTTGAGCAGCGATCTCAATGAAGAAAAAGGCTTATTGCTTGGAGATATTTTTTCCACGGGATACTTCTGTGCCGAAAATGCTGGAGCAAAGCCGGGCGGAACCTCTGTTGTTATTGGTTGCGGACCGGTGGGACTGATGACTATAATTGCCGCGAAGCACCTGGGAGCGGAGAATCTATATGCGATCGATTACCAGGATGAAAGATTGCAGATGGCAAAAGAATTTGGGGCCAGCCCTTTGAATCCCTCAATAATTGATGTGAAGGCAGTCATCAGGGATGCGACGACCGGCCGCGGTGCAGATGCAATAATGGAGGTCGTGGGAAGTAGCGAAGCACTTCGCCTGGCGATCGACCTGTTAAGACCCGGTGGCATCATTTCTTCTGTCGGTGTGCATACTGAAAATAAGTTTTCATTTTCCCCTGGCGAGGCGTATGATAAAAACCTTATCTATAAGATCGGTCGCTGCCCGGCGCATTATTATGCAGAAAAATTATTGAGGGAAGAAATTATTCAACGTTATCCTGCCGAAAAGATCATAACCCATCATTTTCAGTTAAATGACGGTGCAAGAGCCTACGAAGTCTTTGATAAAAAATTGGATAATTGTATCAAAGCAGTGCTGCATCCATAGTTTTTAAACCGTTTATAAATCATTGCCAGATTTTTTTATAAATGAGTTAATTTCACCGCTCTAAATTGAAGCAACCTTAATGAGAAAACGCCATATAACCCTTATCTCTTTATTCCTGTTCACATTTTCAATTTCAGCGCAACAAAAAATAAATGGCATTGTTGAAGATGATGAAACCGGTGAACCTGTTTCCTTCGCTTCGGTAACACCGGGCAGGGGAGAAATGATTGTGACAGATTCTTCCGGAAAATTCTCATTAACAATTCGAAAACAACCACGATCGGGGGATTCTATTGCGATCACCGCAATTGGTTATTTATATAAAAGGGTTGCTTTAAAAGATCTTTTGGCTGATCATAAAGTAAGGCTGAACCGCGAAGATAAGATGCTTGACCAGGTAAAGATCTTTGCTTCATTAAAAGGAGATGAGAGAAGATTTGGTTATTTCCGGGAATGGAAGGTAAAGAACGATGGAGGTGAGATCGGGTATATTTTCGACCTGCCTCTTAAAAGTTTTCAACTTGGCCAGGTACAGGTGAAGATCAATCATAATTACGATACCTGCTGGCTTAAACTTCATTTGCGCGAAGCCATGGAATCTCAATTTAGTGTGCCGGCTAAAGACATTTTGAAGAAAGATGTGATCCTGCCCACAACAAAAAAATTCGGGATGGTCGAATTTGATCTTGGATGGGAACAAATTACCATTCCCAACAATAAGCTCTATGTCGGTTTTGAATTGCTCCGGTGCGGCTGTTCCCAATCTAGCGCACCTTCTTTCTTTTATATGGGGAATGAAGAAGGTGTAAATTTCTTTAAGGAAACAAAACAATCCGTTTGGAAGAATACCGGTGCATACACGATATATGTGCGAATGATCACCAAATGACGTTTCTGTATCAAAAACACTACCTTTCAAATCTTAAAAATAAAACACATGAGAAGATCATTTTTATTGCTCCTTGGCTTCTTCTTTATTCAACTGGTCACTGCCCAGGAAGAAAAAGTTGATATGGATATGATGAACAAGATCCGTAAAGAAGGGCTTGAAAATTCAAGGGTAATGGAGATCGCAATGTACCTGACCGATGTTAGTGGTCCAAGACTTACCGCCTCTCCCGGTTATATGAAAGCTGCGACCTGGGCAAAGAATAAATTAAATGAATGGGGATTATCAAATGCTAACCTGGAACCGTGGGGCGAATTTGGTAAAGGTTGGGAGCAAACTAAATGCTATGTGGCTATGTCGGCTCCTTATTATATGCCATTGATCGCAATGCCGCGGGCGTGGACAGGCAGCACACCCGGTGAAGGTGTAATAAAAGGCGAAGTAGTTTTAATTAAAGCAAATGATTCTGCTGAATTGATGAAATATGCAGGTAAGCTAAAAGACAAAATTGTTATGACATGGTCATCAGCAAAACTTTCGCCATCATTCGAGGCAGATGGGAGACGTTTTGCAGATACAACACTTGATAAGATGGCGAAAGCAGAACCACGTCCCCAGGGCCAGGGAGGAGGTCAACGCAACCAGGGAAATAATCCGCAATTCAGCCAGTTCCAATTGCAAAGAAGAATGAATGAAATGATAAACAGGGAAAACCCTGCGTTGGTTCTTACCATGACAGCGAGAGGTAATGATGGAACAATCTTTGTAAGTAGCGGGGGACAATATCAAAAAGATGCTTCAATAGCTCCAGCAAGCGTCGTGCTTTCTTCCGATGATTATTTAAGGATCCAGCGACTGATCGAGTCCGGAGTCCCGGTTACTCTTGAAGCGGAAATAAAAACGAAATTCTATACTGATGATCTGAAAGGGTATAACGTTATTGCCGAGATCCAGGGTACTGATAAATCATTAAAAGAAGAATTGGTAATGCTTGGTGGGCATTTGGATAGCTGGCATGCAGCCACAGGTGCTACGGATAATGCTGCGGGTTGTGCTGTAATGATGGAAGCAATAAGAATTTTGAAAGCAACAGGATTCAAGCCGCGCCGGACGATCCGTATAGCCCTTTGGAGCGGCGAGGAGCAAGGTTTGCATGGTAGTCGTAATTATGTGAGAAATCATTTTGCAGATACTGCAAGAACATCATCTACTCGCAACAATGCAAAGGTATCAGCCTATTACAATTTGGATAATGGCACCGGCAGGATCCGTGGTATTTACTTACAGGGAAATAAAGCGGCAGGTCCCATTTTTGCCAAATGGCTTGAACCGTTCCAAGATCTTGGTGCCGCCACCGTCACCATAAACAATACCGGTGGTACTGATCACCTTGCATTTGATGCTTTTGGTATTCCGGGATTCCAGTTCATCCAGGATGCGATCGAGTATGATACAAGAACACATCATACTAATATGGACACGTATGATCATCTCGTGCCTGAGGATCTCAAACAGGCCGCAACTATCGTGGCAGCGTTTGTTTATAATACTGCGCAAAGAGATCAGAAGATTCCAAGAAAAATAAATTCGCAGAACCAGGGGCAGGCTAATAGGGGGTTTTGATTTTTCTTAAGAGCTCTTCCTGATAATCAATAATTATTGATTATTGATTGGAGGGTGCCTCATAAATGAAGCGAACCTGCGCATTCTTTTTTTCAGTTGATGTAAGATAAAGCTGGTATTTCTTGTTACCTGCAGTAATAATAAGCAGGGCAGTATTCGGCGGAATGTCGCCAAGATTTTCAGCCACCATAGTTACTTCCTGTTCTTTATTAACTAAATCAACCTTAATTTCAAGTGTAATGGGTCTTGCAGTAAGCTTTTGATTGGAAGCAAGCGGTTGATTATTTAGTAAAACCGTGATGATGTCCCCATCGATCTGCGCATTGTCGTAAAAATCCAGGCGGATCACTCCCGTATCAACTTTTATTTCCTTGATATGCTCAAAATCTGATTCTGCTACCCTTGATAGTGTTATTTTTCCGGGTGGGCAGCTTGCATAATTGTTCATGGTTACACCACCCCAATCACCAGTTAACACTTCCTTGTTATCCTGTTTTTCATAAATAAGATTGTATTGCTTTATACAAGGGATACAATCAGGCGGTATATGAAATGTCAATACCTTTTGTTCGCTTATGCTCAGTTTTTTTTCGGCCGCCGTGTAGACGCCGGCAAAGTCTTCTTTCACATAATTCGTAACGTCGGAGTAATGGTACGAAGCGCCATTGATCTTTGTGCCGTCAATTCTAATATTCAACTCGATATTGTAAACACGAAAACAACCACCTGGCCCCTGCGTCAGCGTTCCTCTCCAAACGCCATTCAGGTTTTGGGAAAATCCAGCTAATGAAAAAAATACAGCACAAAAAAGACCGGCGGCTCTCATCGCGGTAAACTTAATTGAAAACCCCCATTTGGGTAAATGATTTACGGGAGCGGTACAGGACTTGCCTTTTTTATGTATTTAAACCTGACCACTGCATTCTTTTGTTCTGTAGAAGTGATCCTTACTTCAAATCTTTGTTCGCCTGCCGTAACAATCATCAGGGAAGTATTGGGTGGAATTTCTCCAAGATTTTCCGCAACCATTACCAGTTCATGCTCATCATTTGATTCATCCATTTTTAAATTAATGGTCAATGCGGAGGCGGTAAGTTTTTTCTTTGATAACACCAATTTGTTATCCAGATAAACTGAAATCGTATCGTTATCAATCTGGCCGTTATCATAAAGTTTAACAACGACTGTTTCAGAAGTTATCGTCAACGTTTGAATAAGACTATTTTCCCTTGTTTTCAATGCCTCGGGCAGCTTCGATTTCACAGTGATATCTTTTTTTCTATCCGTCCTGGGCTGGTTAACATCCACCTTATTTACGGAATCAACTTTAGGTTTTACAAGAACAGTATTTTTTTGCTGCTCATTCTTTTTTTGCGTGTTGACGGGCGGTTTTGTATTAGAATTGGTTCTCGCGTTACTATTTGTATTGGCCGGCGGATTTTTTTTAACCAGTGGTTCGTTGTTGACCGGTGTTTTCTTTCTTAAAAATGGCTCAACATAAAAATCAGAAGTGGGTACCTTTCTCAGGATCATTCTTCCGCCACCGCAATCGTCACCCCGTCTTATTCCCCGGGCCGAATCGGTCTTTTCTATTATGCTTGTAAACGTGCCATCCAAAAACTCTTCCCTACCCGATTTTTCATAAACGAGCAAACACTTTTGTATACAGGCTGAGCTTGACAATGACATCCGTACTTCAACCGTTTTTATTTCCTGGATCAATGCGTTGCCCGAAGCCCTGGTGAAATTGCCGGTCATTGTGCATTTACCATAAAACCTTTTATCCTGGTAAGAGTATGTGACACCGGAAAGGGTATTGTTTTTTTGTTCGATCTGTGTTTCGAAGCGGTATTGCTCTCCATCTTCAGTGATAAAATAGCCCCGCCAAATACCCGTTAGATCCTGGGCAAATGACGAGATACAGAGTGCCGGTAAAAAGGTGAAAATGACGAGTAAAAATCTTTTCATATTCCAGGCGATCACAGTGTAAAACTAATGAACTTATTCATTAGTCTCCCGCTACTACACAAACGGATTGTTAATATTATTTCACCCCAATGAGCAACCGGTTTTTCAAATTCTTTAATTTTATTATCTGTTACCTGTATGACCGCCTCTAAACACCTGGTTGCCTAACAAATGCTGCCCTGGCGCTGACCACAAGATTGGATAGTATAAGAATGTGTCCGGGCAAAGAAAGGTACTTTGGCGAGCTGTACCTGCAAACCACTCCCGCTGCCGATCTTTATATTGCTTCACTGTGACGCCAGGACAAATTACTGATGGAAACGCTGGAAGAACGTTTTGCCATTTATTTTTTCCGTGCAATCGACT
>JAICPX010000267.1 GCA_025929635.1 Chitinophagaceae bacterium | reverse complement strand
AGTATAGAGAACCAACAACAATTTGATAGAATATTTGTCTATCTCTTACCGGATGGACTTACGAGTTTTCAACGAGTAGAACAATATGGAAACTTGTTTAACGAAAAACTAGTTGCGCTTTTCAAGTATGATGCGATAGTGATAGCATTTAAGGGCGAACAAACTTTTTTTTATAAACAAACCAATTTACAGCCCGGCCAGCATACTTTCAGATTGTCTGCAATCACAGAAAAAGAATTAAGACAGCAGTTAAAGGCAACGATAAAGGATAAACCTGATGAAATGCTCAATGAATATGAATTTCAGTTGTTCGAGCAACAGGAGATCAGAAGAGAAGTCCAATTGAGAAAGGAAAGCGATTTCCGAACGCAGATAATGACAGTCATCTGGCCCTGCGGAGAAGCAAGATTTGCCATAATAGAAGGAAATGAAGTCAGCAATTCTACCGCCGATTCCACGAGTACCCGCATGCAATAAAAAATCCCCGTCGATTGACGGGGATTAAAATATATAAAAGAAATTTTATTTGCCTGATTTGTTCTTATTTTTTGATTTGCTCTTAGCAGCATTTTCTTTTACCCAGGCTTCATATGCTTGGGCAGGCAAAACCTCACCCGTGATCCCTAGCACTTTTTCTTCTTTCATCCCTGCAAACTTTACATAAACAGGTTTGTCAAAATGACCCCCATTCGCTGCATTGTACTCAACTTTAAGTTTTGCTGTTTTTCCGGGAAGAATGGGTTCTTTTGGAAACTCAGGCACCGTACAACCACATGTGGAATGGGCGCCTTCGATAACTATTGGCGTGGTTGATTTATTGGTGATCTCGAAATAATAAACAGCGGGAACGGCCTGTTTCACTTTTCCGAAATCATATTTTTCCACATTGAATTTTGCCACATCATCCGGCTTGTTTGTTTGTGCCATGACACCTGCGGATAGAATAAAAGCTGCAGCAATAAATAATACCTTCTTCATGCGTTTAATTATTTTTTTGTTTTAGTAAGCTGATTGATGAATTTTCTGGCGCTGAACCTGTCGGAGCTTTCCACACAGTCCCGGATATCTTGACCTGTTTAGAAAGATTTTGGTTGTACATGATCGTAATAAATTTCTCAAAAGGACCTTCAGCAGCAGCATTATAACCTACCCTGATCTTTGTGGTAGCGCCTGGCGCAATCGGTTCCTTGCTCCATTCAGGCGTTGTGCAACCACAAGTGGTTTGAACATTTGAGATCACCATGGGATCTTTACCTGTGTTAGTAACTTCAAAGAAATGATAAACGGGCTTTCCCTGTGGAATAGTTCCGAAGTTAAATGCTGTTTCTTTGACTGACAGTGGTTCTGCTGCCGGTGTTTGTGCATTTACAGCAGCTGTAATTACGAACGCAAAAAATAGTGTAAAAAGCTTTTTCATTTTAAATGATTTAGTCCCGACGTTACAGGGATCAAATTTAAGGCTTCAATTTCAAAGTGCATAGGCTAAAAACACAGAAATTCAGTATTTTTTAACACTCCAAAAATGGCATAGCCTTTCCTCTATCTTTGTCGCATGGATACCCCTCATCCCTCCATGCTTGCCGCTGATAAACTTTCTTTTGAAAGTTTCCGTAATGAGGTGTTGAACGATTATTATATGGCGTGTCTCAGCAGGGAAGCCAGTTTATTAGGACGCAAAGAAGTTTTAACAGGTAAAGCCAAGTTTGGAATTTTTGGTGATGGAAAAGAAGTAGCACAAGTCGCTATGGCTAAGTTTTTTAGGGAAGGCGATTTTCGAAGCGGGTATTATCGGGATCAAACCTTTCAATTTGCAATTGGACAGGCAACAGTTGAACAGTTTTTTGCGCAATTATACGCTGATCCGGATGAGAACAACGATCCAAACAGCGCAGGCCGCCAAATGGTCTCTCATTTCTGTACGCCACTAACTGATGAGCATGGCGAATGGCTTGATCTTGTGAATCGGAAAAATACGATCGCGGATCTTGCTCCAACTGCCGCGCAAATGCCAAGAGGATTGGGCGTTGCACTTGCCTCAAAGTGTTTTCGGTCGATAAAGGAGTTGAAGCAGTTCGAACATCTTTCTGATAATGGCAATGAAGTTTGTTTTGTCACTATTGGTGATGCTGCCACATCAGAGGGGCATTTTTGGGAAGCAGTAAATGCAGCAGGAGTAATGCAGGTACCAATGGCATTGTTTATCTGGGACGATGGTTATGGCATTTCAGTGCCCACAAAACTCCAGACAACCAAAGGTTCTATTTCAGAAGCATTGTCTGGTTTTCAGAAAAAAGATGATTCAAATGGTCTTAATATCTATAAGGTAAAAGGCTGGGATTATGCGGGTATGTGCGAAGCGTTTGAAGAAGGCGTTCGCCTCGCAAGAGAAACCCATACCCCGGCATTATTTCATGTTGAGGAGGTAACCCAACCGCAAGGTCACTCTACTTCAGGAAGCCATGAACGGTATAAGTCACCGGAACGCTTGCAATGGGAAAGGGACTTTGACGGCATAAAAAAAATGCGTGAGTGGATCCTTGATTCAGCATTATCAACCGATGATGAGCTTAGTAAGCTTGTATCAAAAGCGAAACTCCAGGTAAAAGATGAAAGAACAAGAGCCTGGGAAAAATACCAGTCGCCTATTAAAGAGCAGGTCACAAAAATAGTTGAGCTTTCCGGATCACTTGCTGCAAATATTCCGAACAAAGCGACGACAATTCAACAGTTAAGCAAAGAATTGGCGGGCAATCGTGAACCCATGCGCAAGGATGTAATGATCTCACTGAATGCTATACTAAATGCTGCTGGTGATAATGACGCTGCATTCTGGGCAAAGGATTATTACAGTGATCTTTTGAAGGAGAACGAACTACTTTACAATTCTCACTTATATAATATTGGTGAAAAAAGCGCATTAAAGATCGCCGAAACAAGAGCTGTAATTGCTGATGATGCGCCCGCTATAAATGGCTTTGAGGTATTGAATAGATATTTCGATGCATTATTTGCAAACAATCCATTGGTGGTTGCATTTGGTGAGGATGTTGGAAAGATCGGTGATGTGAACCAGGGTTTCAGTGGACTGCAGGCAAAATATGGTGAAGCAAGAATATTTGATGCCGGAATCCGTGAGCTGACGATCATGGGGCAGGGCATAGGATTAGCTATGCGGGGATTAAGACCGATCGCAGAGATCCAGTACCTGGACTATTTGTTGTACGGGCTGGAACCATTAAGTGATGATGCAGCCACGCTTCACTTCAGAACAAAAGGCAAACAAAGTTGCCCACTGATCGTAAGAACCAGGGGACACCGCTTAGAAGGTATATGGCATAGCGGCTCGCCAATGGGCATGGTGATAAATTCATTGCGTGGAATGTACGTGTGTGTACCAAGAAATATGACGCAGGCTGTTGGTATGTACAATACGTTATTAAAAGGCAATGACCCGGCGATCATCATAGAATGTCTGAATGGGTATCGCTTAAAAGAAAAACTGATCTCCAATCTTCTTGATTTTACCGTTCCATTAGGAAAGGCTGAAGTAATAAGAGCAGGTGCTGATATAACTGTTGTTTCTTATGGTTCGATACTTCGAATTATCCAGGAAGCCGCCGATGGTTTAGAAGAACAGGGTATCAGTTGTGAAATAATAGATGTACAGACACTTCTTCCGTTTGATATCAATCATAAAATAGTTGAGTCACTAAAAAAGACAAACCGCATATTGTTTGTGGATGAAGATGTGCCGGGTGGCGCCGCTGCGTTTATGTTCAATAAAGTGATGGAAGAACAGGGCGGCTATCGATATCTTGATGTGGCTCCCCGGACACTAACGGGAAAAGAACATCGTCCTTCTTACGGAAGTGATGGTGACTATTTCAGCAAACCAAATGCTGAGGAGATAGACGCGGTGGTGAAGAAGATGATGCGGGAATAAATGAATAGGCAATTGACAATTAGCAATAGACAATCGTCGCTGGAAGCAACTCCAAAGAAATAAAAGTTTCATTCTTATTGCATATTGCCAATTGCCAATTGTCCATTGCTAATTTATTAAAATGACGCTTACAATTTACCAGGTCGATGCATTCACAAATAAGTTATTCCATGGGAACCCGGCCGCAATAATTCCGTTAGAAAAGTGGTTGGATACTGACCTGATGCAAAGAATAGCAATGGAAAATAATTTAAGTGAGACCGCTTTTTTTGTGCCTTCGCAGTCTGGTGTTGATTATGAATTGCGCTGGTTTACTCCCGGGATTGAGATTAATCTTTGCGGGCATGCTACGTTGGCCAGTGCGTGGGTCATTTTTAATAAGCTGGGTTTTATCAGGGATCAAATTCATTTTAATTGCAAGAGCGGTAAATTATCTGTAGAAAAGCGCGGGGATGTTCTTCATATGGATTTTCCATCCTGGAAACCTGAACGATTTGATGACTACCCCGAGGAACTACTAAAAGCCTTAAAGCTGGATGAGGTCGTTGGTGTGTATCAAAACCGTGATGTCTTGGTCGAATTACAAAATGAGGAGGAGGTAAAAAAATGTGCTCCGGATTTTTCGCTATTGAAAGATACAGGCTACAAAGTGATCATAACTGCGCCGGGTAGCGATGGCGTGGATTTCGTTTCTAGATTTTTTGCACCTTCAGCAGGTATCGATGAAGACCCCGTTACGGGTTCAGCCCATTCTCAGCTTATTCCTTTCTGGGCAGAGAAATTGAATAAGAAGAAAATGTTTGCCAAACAAATTTCACAACGCGGAGGTGAACTGGAATGCAAATGGTGGGGTGACAGGGTGACGATGTCGGGGCAGTGTGTGTTTTATATGCAGGGAGAGATTTCAGTCGGTAGTCAATAGTCGGCAGTATCTCTTTAATGGATGGCGGGCAAGTGGTCGGTGGCAGTAGTAAGTAGACCTTACTAGCTACTTGCTACTTTCTACTCGCCTGGCAAAACCAATTCATTGATCAGAATTTATAGAATTCTTTCATTTTAGTCAAAAAGATATCTTTCTTTCTTCGGCTTACTTCGATCTCTTTATTGTTGGAAAGTAGTACTGATCCTCCCTCACCACGGATGTATTCCTTTACATGAAGCAGGTTAACGAGAAATGATTTATGTATCCTGATAAAGCCTGAATCCTCTAATAGTTCTTCGTATTCATGCATCGGTTTAGAAGTGCAGATGATTTGTCCATTGGCAAAATATAAGTTGGTATAGTTCCCTGAGGATTCTGCATAAAGTATATCATCCAGTTCAACTACCTGGAAACCTTTTAGCGATGATACACAAAGTTTCATTTTCTGCGGGGAATGTTTCACCTGCATATTATGAAGAAAGGTTTCGATATTCTTGCTTCCTGTTTTTTCAGCAATTCTTTTTCTTGCTCTTTTTACAGCGTCGATCAATAATTCATCATCAACAGGCTTTAGTAAATAATCAATAGCACTGAAATGAAAAGCTTCTATCATGAACTGGTTGTGTGCTGTAACAAATATCACTTCAAAATGAGCGTCTTTCAATTCTTTTAACAGATCAAATCCATTTTTTACGGGCATAGAAATGTCAAGAAAAACCAGGTCAGGTCGTAGTTGTTTTATTTTTTCAGTTGCTTCATCCACATTACTGCACAGGGCGGTTATCTCGACATCGGGACAATTTAATTCCAGCAACTTTTGCATGGAGCTTAATCCCCGTGGTTCGTCATCGACTAATATGCTTTTTAAGTTCTGGGTCATGACACTGCAGATTGAAGTGGAAAATACAATTTTACGATCGTGCCGCTTCCATTGCCATTTTTCGACTTGTCTTCAATGCTGAGCTCGCAATTCAATTTATATTTTTCATTTAGTACCTGTATCCGCTCTTTCACATTGGCGATGCCGATCGATTTGTGATGACCTTGCAATTCTTTTTTGCTGTTCAGGGATGATTCGATACCCTGGCCGTTATCTTCTACAAAACAGATCAACCGGTTATTTTCTTTCTTAAAATGAACCCCGATCTGAAGCTCTTTCCCGGGAAAGGCCCCATGCCAAATGGCATTTTCAACGAATGGCTGAATAAGCATTGGTGGCACCATGATCTCATCGGTTTGTAATTGATCATCCGTTTCGATGGTACAGCTGAATTTATTATTCCTGATCTTTTCCATTTCTATATATCGTTCAAGGTAATCTATCGTGCTTTCCAATGTAATGAATTGCTTTGAAGATTGATTCAATGTAATACGTATCAGCTGCGCAAACTTGCTCAGGTAGTGAGAGGCCTGCTGATTCTCGTTATTCAGTATCATTTCCCGGATACTATTGAGACAATTAAAAATGAAATGAGGATTCATTTGCGCATGAAGGGCTTTAATCTCATACTCTGCAATTTGTTTATCAATGCTTGCCTTTTGT
>JAICPX010000151.1 GCA_025929635.1 Chitinophagaceae bacterium | reverse complement strand
TTATCTCCAGACGAGCACGGGTTTCTTGAATATAAAAATGATACGATAATAAGACCTGATCAGCAATATGCAGGTACATACCTGGGGCATTTTTTACAGCTTAATGATTCGCTTTTACTAAGTGATGGGATAGATCATCATCTTATGATTTACCGGGATGACCTGAGTATACATTCCATAATAAAAAATCAGGGTCTGCATTACTATGCGCTTTTGCAGGATTCAAAAAAAAGAGTTTGGGGTTGTACTTCAGAAGGTTTAAAATTGATAACGATCACGACCGAAAAAAAACCTTCCATATCCTTCGCGCCGTTACCCAAGGCCTTTGACTTTTCTCCGCTGAATGATGGCCCGGTGACGTCTTTTATTGAAGAAAAAGATGGAAGTTTCTGGATCGGAACAAGTAAAGGTTTGGTTCACTTATTTCCAAATGGAAATTTTCATTTATATAACGAAAAAGACGGATTACCATCAGCCGTCATCTATACGCTTTACCAGGACATTGAAAACAATCTTTGGATCGGCACCCCACTGGGAGTGGCAAAGTGGGGATCAAAAAACAATGTGGTTTTTTACAATACCGAGCATAAGGAGTTTAAAAACGATGTTGTCTCGATTAATTACCTGGATGACAAAAAGATCATTTTAAGTACTACTCATGGTGTTCAACAGTTTTTATTTGATTCAAGGGAATTCAAAGACGTGAAAGGCACCGGTCCCGAATTCACTGTTCCTGTTGAGGGTAGCAACCCACTCCTCGTTCATTACGCGGCTAAGATCGGAATGCTTGACACTACAAGAAATATTATTGTTCCTATTCAAAAACTTGATAGTTCCATCAAGGGCATACAGTATTTAGCAAAACACAGGGACGGAACATTGTTTATTGCCACATTCGGAGGATTATTTGCAGTTTCAACCACATCAACGGTAAAGATCTTGCCCTATCGTATCACTTCAATGATTATTGACAGCACTGGAAATGTATGGGTAGGTACATGGCTAAACGGTCTTTTCCGGGTCAAAATGAAAAACACACCAGGCAGCAAAAATTATGACGTACAGGATATTACTTTCACAGTAAAAGAGAATTCAATAAGATCGTTGTACCTGGACAGCAAAAATAATATATGGGTTGGCACGCGGTATAGCGGTGCCTTTTGTCTTACCGAAAAAACAAATCTCAAATTCGAAATACAGCACTTCAATCGCCGGTCGGGGCTTATGTCTGACTGGATAAGCAGTTTTGCCGAAACAAGCGAAAGGGACATGTGGATCGGATCATACCTCGGTCTTGATAGACTCGTAAAAGAACCGTTTGGCTATCGTGTCTTTAATTTCAGTAAAGCAGCTAATTTTTTCGCAGAAATAAAAAAAATAGTTTCAATAGGTGACAATGAATGGGTTTGTCTTGCAAATACTGGTATTGCGTACTTTAAAGATGAAAATTTACATAAGACATTGCCACTGCAGGCCTCAATACTTTCGGCAAGTCTTGGCGTGTTGAAAAATAAGTTAACGATCGACTTACCTCATGAAAAGATTTCACTTAAACCTAACCAGAATTCAGCGAGGTTTGAATTTAGCTCACTTGGGTTTGTTAACGAAAGACAAATAATGTATAGTTACCGTTTGAAAGGAAGCAGTGATACGGCCTGGAGCAAGCCCGAGAACATTCACGAGGCATCTTATGCAAGCTTGTCTCCCGGCAATTATACGTTTGAAGTAAAAACTATTGGATGGAACGGCCAACATGGTGCTCCTGCTTCTTTTTCATTTTTTATTGCCACTCCTTTCTGGAGACAATGGTGGTTCATTGGTCTTTGTGCGATTGCTGTAGCGCTATTCTTTTATGCATTGTACCGGTACAGGATACGGCAATTACTGCGTCTTCACAATGTCCGGAACAGTATCGCAACTGATCTGCATGACGACATTGGTTCTTCTCTTACGAACATAAGCATCCTTTCAGAACTAGGCAGTAAACATTTGTCCCAGCCCGAAAAAGCAGAACCTTTTTTACAAAGGATATCCCAGGAAGTGCAGGCATCAAGCCAGGCCATGGATGATATCATCTGGAGCGTCAACAGCCGTAATGATTCATTGCAGGAAACAATAGCCCGCATGAGACGCTATGCCGCAGAATTGTTTGATAACAGTGAAACAAATTGTCATTTGCGATTGGACGAAAACACAGGGAACAAAAAATTAAGTATGGAGCAACGAAGAGATGTTTATCTTATTTATAAAGAGGCATTAACTAATATTCATAAGCATGCTCAGGCAAAAAATGTTTGGATAAACGTTGATCAGAACCAGAATCATTTATTTATGCAGGTAAATGATGATGGCAAGGGTTTTAATACAGGCCTGATCACCCATAGAAATGGTTTAAAAAACCTAAGATCAAGAGTAGAAAAATGGAATGGAAAAATCCACATTCATTCGGAAGAGAATAAGGGAACAGGAATTGAAATCAAAATTCCGTTGAAAGAATGAGTGGGAGAATTACGCCTACTCAAATGAGTGGGCGGAGATGATGTTAACAAATGTAATTTTAAACATTCATGGCTATTAAGATCGCAATATTCGAGGACAATGATGCATTACGTGAATCATTGGTTTACCTGTTGAAAAATGCAGACGGTTACGAAGTGATCGGCGATTATAATAATTGTCTTGAGGCCGGTACTGTTGTCAGAGTGTACGAACCCGATGTTGTATTGATGGACATTGATATGCCTGAACAAAACGGTATACAGGGAGTAAGAGCAGTAAAAGAAGCAAGACCGCAGACTTCTGTTATAATGTATACCGTCTTTGAGGATGATGAAAAACTATTTCAATGCCTTTGTGCGGGCGCAAATGGTTACCTGTTGAAAAAAACTTCTCCTTCACATTTATTTGAAGCGATACAACAGGTCGCGGAAGGAGGCGCCCCCATGAGCCCATCCATTGCCAGGAAAGTCTTAAACAGTTTTCAACATACTAAACCCAGGCAATACCAGCTTTCTTCAAGGGAAGTTGAAGTATTGCAATTACTCATTAAAGGTTATAGCGCAAAAATGATAGCCGCTGAGCTTTCAATTTCATTTGATACGGCACGTTTTCATTTAAGAAATATTTACAGTAAGCTTCACGTTAATTGCGGCAAAGAGGCTATTGCAAAAGCGCTGAGTGAGCATATCGTATAAGACATAAATCCCCCCGGCCAACCCCCTGTCCCCTTTGCTTCGCTTCGCTCGCAATGTCGTGGGGAGACTTAGATCGGATTTAGCGCCATTTCAAAAATGTTCTGATAAAACGATGGTTTAAATTTTTCAATACCCCAACTTTCGAATCAAATAAAGAATGATGCTGCTAAGTCACGTCTTTCGGGGGACAAGGGCTGATCTCAGACCGGAGTGCCTACTCAAACGTGTAGTTGTCGTCCACCGCTATTCATTTCAATTTTGATTCCGCTACTACTATTCTGAAAGTCTATATCCTAAGACCCGGTTCGATCCCAGCATTCACAACTACAAAATAATTTTTATGAGAAAGTGTCTTGTCTTACTCACTGTTTGTTTTTACAGCGTTGTTACCATTGCACAGAATGTGGGCATAGGAGTCCCGGATCCCCAAAACAAATTACATGTTGGCGGTGGTTTTCGTTTGGATACATTGACGGGAGTTGGTGGTGCAGGTCTTGTGCGTCATGATGCAAATGGTGTGGTATACGGAATAAAATTTTCCGGCAGCAGCAGTGATGTATTGAGGGGTGATGGAACTTTTGGAGCATTTAGTATCGATGGTGCCATCGGCTGGTTACTCAATGGGAACAACGGAACAAATCCTGCCACCAATTTCCTGGGCACTACCGATAATGTTCCGTTTAATATCCGGGTCAATAATCTTCGGTCAGGATGGATCGAGATAATGTCGGGAAACACTGGCTGGGGTTACAAAACCTTGCTATCCAATACGAGCGGAACAAGTAATACTGCAATCGGAACTGAGACACTTTCAAGTAATTTATATGGAAGCGATAATACTGCTATAGGAAATATGGCACTTTCGAAAAATGTAGGTGATGATTCCCCTCCAAATCGTGGAAGTCAAAATACTGCTATCGGTAGTCTGGCACTGTCCAACAATACTACAGGATTTTATAATACAGCGGCAGGTTACGGTTCATTGGAATTAAACATGACCGGATTTCAAAATTCTGCATTCGGTATCAATTCCCTCCGACATTCTACTTCTTCTAACAACAATGCCTTCGGGGCTTATGCCATGTATCATAACCAAAGTGGCAGTCAAAATAACGCATTTGGATCCTATAGCCTGACAAATAATACCAGCGGAAGCCGGAATTCGGCGCTTGGATATTCTGCACTTGGGTCGAACGCCTCGGGATATGACAATACTGCTGTGGGCGATTATTCTCTTTACCGCAACAATAGCTATTTCAATTCAGCCTTAGGTTCAAATTCCCTGTATAATAACACAAGCGGGCATGATAATACTGCCCTTGGTAATTATGCCATGTATAATAACACTACAGCATCATTTAACACTTCGGTTGGAGCCTTTTCGATGTATTACAATACGACCGGGTTTTTCAACGTAGCAATGGGATATAAAGCAATGGAAAGAAATACGCAGGCTAGTTTCAATACGGCAGTGGGTTTCGGAGCTTTACAGGGGAATAGTAATAGTGCAACGGGTTATTATAATAGTGCTTTCGGGTATCTGGCTTTAAACAACAATGCTTTATTCGGCCATTATAATAGTGCCCTTGGAGCACAGGCGGGGCTTGCATTACCCGGTAACGTTTCCAATGTAACAGTTATTGGAGCCGAAACCGGATGGAATACTACCTTAAGCAACCACATAAACATTGGCAACTTCAGTGTACAATGGATCGGCGGACAAACAGGATGGTTTCATTATAGCGACAAAAGAATTAAAAATGATATCAGGGATGATGTGCCCGGTCTTGCTTTCATCAATCGTTTAAAACCCATCAGCTATCATGTCGATATAGACAAACAGGAAGAAATTGCAAACACGGGAAAAATTGAAACGACCTCCGAATTGATAAAACCTGTGCAAAAAGATTGGGAAGGAAAATATGATATTGAAAAAATAAAAATGACGGGGTTTTTTGCGCAGGATGTTGAAGAAGCAGCCAAAGCGATCAACTACTCATTTAACGGTGTTCATAATCCAAAGAACGGTGGCTTGTTAAGTCTTGATTACAGCGCATTCGTTGTTCCGCTGGTTAAAGCTGTACAGGAGCAACAAAAATTGATCGAAGATCAAAACAAGAAAATAGACAAGCAGCAACTACAGATCGACCTGCTGATAAAAGAAATGCAAAGCCTTAAAAAAGATCTGATCACTCAAAAAAATTAATCTCATTCTCTTTCATTATAAAACCTTTTTATGAAAAAGATTTTCATTTTGATTCTTTCCATCGGACCAATATTTACGGATGCGCAAAACGTCGGGATCGGCACACCAAATCCTCAAAACAAATTACATGTTGCTGGCGGATTTCGTCTTGACACGTTAACTGGCGTCAATGGCGCCGGTCTTGTGCGTCATGATGCCAATGGAGTCGTGTATGGAATAAAATTCTCAGGTAATAGCAGCGATGTGCTACGTGGCGATGGAAGCTTTGGCGCTCTTAATATAAATGGAGCTGTTGGCTGGCTGCTGAATGGAAATAGCGGAACAAATCCTGCAACACATTTTCTGGGAACTATCGATAATGTCCCATTTAATATCCGGGTAAATAATCTCAGATCAGGGTTGATCGAAACTGCATCCGGAAATACCAGCTGGGGATATCAAACCTTAACAGCAAATACAACGGGAACAAAGAACACGGCTGTAGGTAAAGAAGCACTTTCACGAAACGCAATTGGAAGTAACAATACAGCTATTGGATTTAATGCGCTTTTACAAACTGCTGCTAATAGTGTGAACAATGGCAGTAATAATACTGCTGTTGGCAGTGGCGCATTATCCAACAATACTCTCGGCTTGAATAATACCGCAACAGGTTTTGAAGCAATGAGTCTTGGTCAAATTAGTTATGAAAATGCTGCGTTTGGCGCTTTTACTTTAAAAAATAATAATGCTCCTTACAATAATGCATTTGGCAATTATGCCATGTTTACTAATACAACCGGTGCTCAAAACTCAGCGTTTGGCTTCCAGGCATTAGCAAGTAATTCAATTGGTAATGCAAATACTGCTATGGGTTTTCTTTCAATGCAGCAAAATACCGGCTCTGAAAATACTGCAATAGGTAGCTATACATTAACAAATAACAAAGAAGGGCAATTTAATACTGCAGTTGGAAACGCTGCATTGAAAGCAAATACCGGCGGCTGGAATAATACTGCAGTAGGCACCTATGCATTAAACTCGAACAATAATGAATTTGCGGATAACAATGTCGCAATTGGATCTTCATCACTTTTCAAAAACAGTACGGGTATTGGAAATGTCGCAGTGGGGCAAGGCGCTTTATACAATAACCTTTCAGGCAGCAACAATATTGCCATCGGCCGCGGGGCCGGAATTAATTTACCAAATAACGTTTCGAATGTAACCGTGATCGGTTATGAAACCGGGTGGAACACAACTGTAAGTAATCAAATCAATGTCGGCAACTTCAGCGTCACATGGATCGGGGGACAAGTAGGTTGGTTCCACTACAGTGATAAAAGAATTAAGAATGATATTAAAGACGATGTACCCGGTCTTTTATTCATTACAAAATTAAGACCTATTACTTATCATGTTGATGTACGCAAACAAGAAGAGATTGTAAATCAGGGAAGGAAAGTTGAATCAGGACTAACAAGATCAGAACAAAAAGATTGGGAAGGAAAATATAATGTAGAAAAAATAAAGATGACCGGTTTTTTTGCCCAGGATGTTGAAGAAGCAGCAAAAGCGATCAACTACTCATTCAGTGGCGTTCATAATCCCAAAAACGGCGGGTTATTAAGCATTGACTATAGCGCATTCGTTGTCCCGCTTGTAAAAGCAGTACAGGAACAACAGTCTACAATTGAAAAGCAGCAAAAGCTTATTGATGAGTTATTGAAAAGAATAATGGCTCTTGAAAACAAATAGTTTCATTTTAAACACAAGAAATGAAAAAGATATCTTTTATAAGTGCATTCATCTTCATTACCTGCTTTTCATTTAGCCAGGAAGCACTGAAGATCCAAAGTGGCGGAAGCATCACCGTTCAAAATGGGGGTGAACTTATTCTGCAAGGTGGACTAACGCTTGATAATGGCAGCAGCCTCTTGAATAATGGAACTATAAGTTTAAGGAACAATATTGTTGCAAACCTCAGTAACTGGACCGACAATTCAATTCTTGGCGCATTAACTGGATCCGGAATTGTTATCTTCAACAGCACACATGCACAACAATTCACGGGACCTACAAGTTTTTATACTGTTTATATAAACACTGATCAGCTTACAGTTAACAATGATCTGAATATTTCGAACCTTCTCCGTTTAATTAAGGGACAGATCAACACTTCAAATTATGTTGTTGCATTGATCAACGCCGCGGCTTCGTCATTAGAAAATGATATAACAAATACGAATTATGTCAACAGCTGGGTAAATGGTAATCTCAGGAGATCCATTGCAACCAACACGAGTATTTATGATTTTCCTGTAGGCAATTCTGAAAGAAGTAACCTTTTAAAATTTCTGAATAATAATATTACAGGTCCGAACCATCTCACATCATCGTTCGGACCAAAACCCGGTACTGACGCAGGATTGAATGTGACCGAAAATGGCAACACGTATTCTGCTGTAAATAACGGTGGTGTTTGGAAATTGGTTCCAAACACTCCGGCCACCGGGGGTAATTATGCGTTACATCTTTACTTTAATGGATTTACAGGGCTATTGGATAATCGTTTTGGAATTCTTCGTCGCCCTGACGCCAGTTCAAACGCAGCCGATTGGATGGTACCAACCGGAAGTTTACTTGAGCCATTGAATGGAGCAGGGAGAAAAGTCAGCGATGGCTTTGCAAGACGTTATAACATTTCTGACTTTAGCCAGTTGGGTATTGGTGAATTTACTTTGGGAACTCCATGCGAGATCACAGGGCAATCACAGGTTTGTATTGGTTCACTTAATAATATGTATTCCGGCCCTGCAGGAATGTCAACATATTTCTGGACAGTAACAGGGGCAGGTTTTGCAAGCTCCAATACGGGCCAGACAGTTAATATCACTGTACCGAATACACCTGGCACTTTTACGATCAACTTAATGACAACTTTAAATGGTGTCCCATCCCAATGCTCAAGAACCGTTACGATTACTGCAACTCCAACCTGTGATATTATCGGTGCCGGTGATCTATGTGTATTATCAACTAATAATACTTACAATGGGCCAGGTAATATGAGCACCTATTCATGGACGGCCTCACCAGGTCTTCAAATTGTTGGATCAAATACCGGTTCATCTGTAAATGTTACAGCAACAATGCCTGGTCCACAGCTTCTCACATTGACCTCAACATGGTTGAGTGGTTGTGTAAGCCAATGCAGCAAGCTGATCAATGTAACACCGGTTGCGCCTTGCGAGATCACAGGTGTTTCAACTGTAACAGCAGGTACAACCAATAATCAATATACCGCTCCGGCCGGCCTGACATCATATAGCTGGTCAATCAGCGGCAATGGAACAATTATCGGTGCTGCAACGGGTCCATCAGTAAATATAACAGCAGGTGCCGCCGGCGACTTTACATTGTCTTTGACCACTTCTTTAAATGGCTGTTCACGGACCTGCAGTAAAGTTGTGACGGTTACTCCTGTCTTTACCTATTCTTGTACCATTACCGGTGCCTCTGAAACCTGCAATGGCACAACAGAAACATATACAGCGCCTGCAGATCTTGACAGCTACAATTGGAGCGTGACAGGTGATGCATCAATCGATGGTTCGGCCACGGGTTCATCTGTTATTGTTATTTCAGGCAATAGCGGAAGTTATACGGTGAGCCTGCAAACCATGCTGAATGGATTATCCTGTTCATCAGAAAAAACAGTGAAAATTGCCGAATGTATAAATGCCTGCACGTATACCCAGGGATTTTATGGCAATCCAAAAGGAACAGCCTGTTATAATAATTCGGGAGTCACAACCGATGCATCAACCCTGATGCAGGCTGCCTTTGGCATCAACAGCAGCCAGGTATTTGGAAATGTCGCCAACAAAAGATTCTTCACTTTATACCGAACAGATATTACAAATGGAAATATTTATAAAATGTTCCCGGGTGGTGGCAACTCAAAAGCTATTGATATTGACAAAAAATCTCCATTTGATGGCGCCTACTATGCTGATCAAAGCACGTGGTCGCTTGTACCCATCCAAACAACCGGGCCGCAGCGAGGAAAGAT
>JAICPX010000294.1 GCA_025929635.1 Chitinophagaceae bacterium | reverse complement strand
AGCCGCAGTCGATTGCCTGCTGCCGGTAAAAGCCGTTTTCAAACCGGAACAGCTTGCCAGCAAGACGATGAGAAGTCCGTAAATTGACACCTGTTTAAGCATGAAATGCTATAAAATGAAAAGGAGTAGGGTTATACGCTAAGACCTTGCCACCACTGGTTAACAAAAATAAAAATCTTTTCCATTAACTGTGGATATTATTTAAACGAAATTTGCTACGAAAAATTGCCATTAGCTTTTATTTGCATTTGACCTGTTTGACTCATTTGATTAATATGACTTGTTTGACTAATTAACCATGCGCTTCTCACATTTACATGTACATACACAATTCTCGTTGCTTGATGGGGCGGCATCAATTCAAAAGCTTTATAAAAAAGCGATTGATGACGGTATGCCGGCCCTGGCAATTTCAGATCATGGAAATATGTTTGGTGTGTTTGAATTCGTTGCCGAAGCCTATAAACATAAAAATGAGGACGGCAGTTTAAAAGTAAAACCGATCGTGGGTTGCGAGTTTTATATTACTACCGATCGATTCAGAAAGAATTTCTCAAAAGAAGATAAGGACCCCCGCCATCACCAGATCCTATTAGCAAAAAATGAAATTGGTTATAAGAATCTTGTAAAGCTTACATCATTAGGCTTTATTGAAGGAATGTACAGTAAATATCCCCGCATTGATAAAGATCTTATTCTGAAACATCATGAAGGATTGATTGCGACGACGTGCTGTTTGGGTGCATTGGTGCCGCAGGCAATTCTAAAAAGATCAGAAGCTGAAGCAGAAAAAGAGTTCAAATGGTGGCTTGAGCTGTTTGGAGAGGATTATTATGTGGAACTGCAACGGCATGGAATGAAAGAGCAGGACGCGGTTAATGAAGTGCTGGTAAAATTTTCAAAAAAATATAATGTAAAGATCATTGCAAGCAATGATACACATTACGTAGACCAAGCCGATTTCACTGCCCATGACATCTTACTTTGCATAAATACAGGAGAAAAATTGAGCACACCCGCCCTTCGTGAATTCTCTGATGATGACATATCGGTAAAAGACAAGCGTTTTGCATTTCCTAATGACCAATTCTACTTCAAGAAGACGGAGGAGATGATAAAAAACTTTTCTGATCTTCCTGGAGCAATTGAGAACACTAATGAAATAGTCGATAAGGTTTCACTGTTAAATCTTAAGAAAGATATATTACTCCCTGCTTTTCCGATACCCGATGAATTTAAGACACACACAAAAGCTGAAAAACTGGACAAAGGTGAAGTGGGTCCGGATTCTCTCAATCAATGGGAATACTTAAAGCACATCACCTACGAAGGAGCAAAACTGCGTTATTCGGAGCTGACAGATGAATTAAAAGATCGCATCGAGTTCGAATTATTTACTATTAAAACTATGGGATTTGCCGGCTATTTTTTGATTGTAGGCGATTTCATTAAGGCAGGTAGAGAATTGGGTGTGTTGGTTGGCCCGGGTCGCGGCTCAGCAGCCGGAAGTGTTGTTGCCTATTGTATCGGCATTACCAATATCGATCCCATAAAATACAATTTACTTTTTGAGAGATTTTTAAATCCGGATCGTAAATCGATGCCTGATATCGATACTGACTTTGATGACATCGGCAGACAAAAAGTGATCGATTATGTTGTAAAGAAATATGGCAAGAACCAGGTCGCACAGATCATCACTTATGGCACGATGGCAGCGAAAATGAGTATCAAGGACGTTGCAAGAGTGATGGACCTGCCACTCCCCGACTCTAATGCATTGGCAAAGCTGGTTCCCGAGCGACCAGGGATTGAATTGAAAAGAGTTTTACACGCACCGCTTACATCAAAAGACGGGGAAAGATCATTGACAGAAAAAGAAGGGCTTGGCCCGGACGATATTGAAACAGTCAAAAAGCTTCGCGAAATATATAACGGGAATAGTATGCAAAGTGAAGTGTTGCACGAAGCGGAAATTCTTGAAGGATCTGTCAGAAATACCGGTATTCATGCAGCAGGGATCATCATTGCCCCGACGGATCTCACTGATCTGATTCCCGTAGCTACTGCAAAAGACTCTGATCTATGGTTAACACAAATTGAAGGGAACATAATTGAGGAAGCAGGTGTAATCAAGATGGACTTTTTGGGATTGAAAACGCTTACGATCATCAAAGATGCCCTCGAGTTGATAAAGCAAAACCATGGAGCAGAGATCGATATTGATGCCATTCCTCTCAATGATGAAAAAACTTTCAAGTTGTATCAACATGGTGATACCATTGGAACTTTCCAGTTTGAAAGTGCGGGTATGCAAAAATATTTGCGTGAATTAAAACCTGACCGATTCGATGATCTGATCGCCATGAATGCCCTGTATCGGCCGGGCCCGCTCGCTTATATCCCCAATTTTATTGAGCGGAAACATGGTCGCGAAGCGATTGCCTATGATCTTCCTGAAATGGAGGAAATCCTGAAAGAAACTTACGGGATCACAGTATACCAGGAACAAGTGATGTTGCTTGCGCAAAAACTTGCCGACTTTAGTAAAGGTGATGCAGATGTGTTGCGTAAGGCAATGGGCAAAAAGCAAAAATCGGTATTGGATAAGATGAAAGGCCAGTTCATTGAGAATGCAAAGAAGAAAGGTTTTGGGGAATATACGCTGGAGAAGATCTGGACGGATTGGGAAGCATTTGCTCAGTATGCATTTAATAAATCTCACTCTACCTGTTACGCCTATGTTGCCTACCAGACTGCCTATTTAAAAAGTCATTACCCTGCTGATTACATGTCGGCGGTTTTGAATCATGCCGGCAGCATTGAAAAGATCACATTCTTTATGGAAGAGTGTAAGCGAATGGGAATAAAAGTGCTTGGCCCGGATATCAATGAATCAAAAAAAGGCTTTGCAGTTAATCAAAAAGGCGAAATACGTTTTGGTCTCGGCGGTTTGAAAGGTTGTGGCGAAGCTGCGGTTGAGAACATAATTGAAGAAAGAGAAAAGAACGGAACCTTTAAAAATATTTTTGACTTTATTAAAAGAGTTAACCAGCGTGCGGTAAATAAAAAGACGTTGGAATGCCTGGCATATGCGGGAGGTTTTGAGTGCTTCCCGGAGCATCATCGTGCCCAATTCTTTCACACAATTCCGGAAGATCAGACAACAGGTCTTGAAAAGATCATCCGGTTTGGACAGGTTTACCAGCAAAACAACACATCCTCCACCAACACATTGTTTGGCGATCTGCCATTGGCGGTTGAAATAAGAACGCCTACTCTGCCGCCCTGCGACAGGTGGCCTTTGATCGTTCAACTGGAACACGAAAAAGAAGTAACGGGAATGTTTTTAAGTGGTCATCCACTCGATCATTACAAATTTGAATTGAAACACTATGGCATTACTTCTCTCTCTGAATTCAATGAATTTAAAGAGGCTGTACACCTGCAGCCAAACCCGGGTAGAATGTTCAGGATCGTAGGGCTTGTTACAGTTGCCGATCATAAGATTTCGAGAAAGGGAAATAAATACGGGTCATTTACTATTGAAGATTACTCAGGAAAAACGGAACTCGTTCTGTGGGGCGATGATTACGTCAAATTCACGCCGTTCCTTCAACAGGGATCTTCATTGTTTATAACCGGTTTTTTTAAGCAACGATTTGCCACATCGGAATATGAATTCAAAATAAGCGGCATTACCATGGTGGAAACCATCAAACGAAGTCTCACAAAACAATTGATAATTGAAGTTTATCCAAAAGATATAACCAGGGATGTCGTGACTTTCTTTGATGAGAATTTAAAAAAATTCCCGGGCAGATCAACGCTTCGGGTGAATCTTAACGAGCCCAAAGAAAATCTGAAGATCAGTTTAGTTACGATGGATAATGGGTTTGAGATGAATGATGAAATGGTTGATTTTCTTGAAGCCAATCCTGATCTTGATGTACAGGTGCTTACGCATTAAGTAAATTTTCTATCGCTGTTAAAACAATTTTAAGACTGGCTTATTAGCACAAATTGATATAAGTCATGTCGTTTTCATGACAAGTTAGTCACATAATAGTGCCATAAATTCGCAGTAATGTTTTTGGTTGTATTTTTGATCCCCTCATTTATACAAAATAAAAGGTAATAACATGGCAAAAGAATTCACAGATGGCAACTTTCAATCTGAAGTATTATCCGCAGATAAATTAACAGTAGTAGATTTCTGGGCAGAATGGTGTGGCCCTTGTCGTGCAATTGGGCCGGTGATCGAATCGCTCGCAAAAGAATATGATGGCAAGATCAATGTAGGCAAAGTGAATGTAGATGTAAATCCAAATGTGAGCATGAATTACGGCATCACATCTATCCCCGCAATTTTATTTTTTAAGAATGGCCAGGTGGTAGATAAACTGGTAGGTGCACAACCTAAAGGAAACTTTGTCAAAAAGATAGAGTCACACATTTAAATTGAGAAATTCCAAATATTAAATCCCAATTTCCAATGGAGCTTGGGATTTTTTATTTAGCCTGAGTTTAGTGTTGAATTGCGCCCACTTTTGTTGGATCATGTTTGTGCTTAAATAAGATCAGGAACAGTATGGCAATAACCAATGCATATCCAGCGAAGCAAAGCCAAATTCCGGTCCAACTTCTGTCACCATTTGGAAGTGTATAGTAAGTATCGATTACCCTTCCGCTGATCTTACTTCCCAGGAAAGCCCCAAATCCGTTTGTCATCATCATAAACAAACCCTGTGCACTTGATCTGATTGTGGAATCTGTGGTAGTTTCAACGAATAATGATCCGGATATATTAAAAAAATCAAAAGCCATCCCGTATACTATACATGAGAGGATGATCATCCATAAGCCTTCTTCCGGATTCCCATATGCAAAAAGCCCGAATCGTAAAACCCATGCAATCATTGAAAACAGCATGACCATCTTTATTCCAAAACGTTTTAAGAAGAACGGAATACTTAGAATAAACAGGGTCTCTGAAATTTGTGAAATAGATAGAATGATTGTAGAATATTTTACTACAAAAGAATCAGGTCCATAATCGGGCATTTTTCTGAAATCATCGAGAAAGGTGTCACCATACATGTTTGTCAACTGCAATGCAGCACCAAGAAACATGGCGAATATAAAAAACAAAGCCATTTTATACTTAGCGAATAAAATAAAGGCATTCAAACCCAGTTGTTCAATAATAGACGCACCTTTTGAAATGGTTTTTTGAGGTGGACATTTTGGTAATGTAAAAGAAAACAATCCCAATGCAATTGCAGCTACTGCGGCAATGTAGAATTGAGTCCCATTTGCTTTACTTCCCGTTAAGTTAGTGATCCACATGGCTACTATAAATCCAATTGTTCCCCAGACGCGTATGGGTGGAAAAACTTTTATTACATCATAATTTTCCCTTTTTAATATAGTATATGAAACTGAGTTGGATAATGAAATTGTCGGCATATAACAAATCATAGCGGCAAGTATTACATAATACAGGCTATCGGCATCATTAACCTGGGGCACATAAAATAAAATCAATCCGTAAAGAATATGGAGTATACCATAAAGTCTTTCTGCATTTATCCATTTGTCTGCAATAATCCCGGTAATAGCCGGCATAAAAATGGAAGAAATGGCAAGCGTGGAGAAAATATCGCCAAACTTTTTTCCTGCGTCCATACCGGCACCCATTGGACTGCTGAAATAGTAAGTGGAAATAGTAATCAGCCATGCTCCCCAAACAAAAAACTGGAAAAAACTCATAATAGTCAGCCGCAATCTTATATTCATTCTTTCCTTTTTACCTATGATTAATTAGCGGAAGATAATAATTTCAGATTTGTTCCAATATCTGGTGACTTTTTTGGCAGTCATTTTTGAACGGCCTGGCACGCGATTCAGCGTCCTTCGAGATTGTTTTATATCCGTTCATACAGTTCGTTTAACAGCTTGATTATTTGCACGTATAGGGGAAAAACAAATTTTTCTTTTTCGGCTATTATTCTGT
>JAICPX010000234.1 GCA_025929635.1 Chitinophagaceae bacterium | reverse complement strand
GGGACCGGCCCCTTATTAACTTACCTATGGAATTTTGGGGATGGTAACACCTCAACTGCAGTCAATCCTGTTCATAACTATACAACCGGAGGTCCGTTTACTGTTACGCTCACTGCTACATCAAATAATGGATGCGCTAATACTGCAACACAAACGCTGAGTAATATTTATGCGCAGCCTGATGCAGCATTTACTGTTGATAGTGTTGAGAGTTGTTATGGTGGTACATTCAACTTCACAGATCAGAGCACGGCTGCAAATAGTACCGTTACGCAATGGTTCTGGAATTTTGGAGATGCTACTACTTCAACTGTTCAAAATCCAAATAAACAATATTCAGCCCCCGGCACTTATACGGTAAAACTATATATCAATTCGGCGGCAGGTTGTCGCTCCGATACAGCAACAACTACTGTAGTGGTTAATCCATTACCGACAGCAAACTTTAACGTATCTGCGCCAACTTGCGCAGCAAAAGATATTACATTTAGTGATGCATCATCTGCCAACGCTGGTAACCTTGTGAAATGGACATGGAATTTCGGCGATGGGACTAGTGCGGTAAATGCGACTGCTGCACCCTTCGATCATAACTATGCAACTCCAGGTATCTATAACGTAACACTACAGGTGGAGACGAACAAAGGTTGTGTAAGTACTGTTTTAACAACACCAATTACAATAAACGTATTGCCGGCGGCCGGGTTTATTTCCCCACAAGTTTGTTTAACAGATCCCGCCGCTCCATTTATTGATACAAGCAAAATATCGACGGGAAGTATCACAGGCTGGCTCTGGAATTTCGGCGATCCCAATGCAAACGCAGGTAACCCGAATACATCAACATTGCAAAATCCAACGCATCGTTATACTGTTGCAGGAAATTACACGGCTACCCTGATCGTTACATCCAATAATGGCTGCACAGATACTATATCACAAACGTTTACTGTAAATGGTTCAATTCCCGTTGCAAACTTCACTATACAAAATGCAAATGCACTTTGCAGCAATAAGGATGTAGTGATCGCTGACGCATCCACGGTTGATTTTGGAAGCATTATTAAGACAGAGATCTATTGGGATTGGACAAATGACCCTACTATTAAAACAACAGATAATTCGCCCTTACCCGGTAAACTATACAATCATACTTATCCTGAATTTGGATCACCATCAACCAGGACCGTAACGATAAGAATGATTTCTTATTCCGGTATCAGTTGTATGAATGTTTTAACCAAAACGATAACCCTACTGGCTACTCCGGGCTTGCGGTTTGATCCCGTAAATGAAGTATGCAGTATTGCACCATCTTTCCAGATCACAGAAGCAAGTATTACAAATGGGTTGGCGGGTACAGGTGTATTTACCGGGAATGGGGTGACCTCATCGGGAATATTTGATCCAACTACTGCGGGTGCAGGTATACACACGATCCGCTATACATTTACGGGAGCAAACTCCTGCAGCAATTATATTGAGCAATCGATAACTGTTAATCCGACCCCTGTTGCAAATGCCGGCCCGGATAAAGTTGTCCTCGAAGGAGGGCAGGTGCAATTAACACCAGCGTTGAATACCGGCTTCCCGGTTACTTATTCATGGACTCCGCCGGCAGGATTGAACAATCCAAATGCGCCAGACCCGATCGCTTCACCTGCAGATGATATTACTTATACAATGAAGGTAACATCAGATAAAGGATGCACAACAAGTGACCAGGTATTTGTGAAGCTATTGAAGAAACCTGCTATACCTAACATTTTCAGTCCGAATGGTGATGGAATACACGATAAATGGGTTATCGGATTTTTGGAGACCTATCCCGGCTGCACGGTTGAGATATTCAACCGCTATGGTCAGCGTATTTATTATACAATCGGATATTCAACTCCATGGGACGGAACTATAAATGGAAAACCGGTGCCCGTTGGAACATACTATTATATTGTTGATCCTAAAAATGGCCGTCAGAAAATGACGGGTTATGTTGACATCGTGCGATAATATGAAAAAATTATTAACTATTGGAGTTTTTAGTTTCCTTGCAGTGGCTGGAAGTTCGCAGCAAAAGCCCCATTATACACAATATGTATTGAACCAATACATTCTTAATCCTGCAATTTCAGGTATAGAAAATTATGTTGATGTAAAACTAAGTGCGAGAGATCAGTGGGTGGGTTTGACGGGTGCGCCTAAGACCGCGTATGTTACCATTCATGCTCCCCTTGGTAAAAAAGATTACCGGACCTCAGCCACATCTTATGCAATTCCGGGAGAAAACCCAAGAGGCAAATATTATTGGGAAAACTATACTGCTGCCGAACCACATCATGGAATTGGGATATCGGTAATAAATGATAAAACGGGCAGCTTTAACCGGTTTACTTCTGCAATTTCTTATGCTTATCATATAGGCTTGAATCCAACTACCAATCTTTCTGCCGGTTTTGCTGCTGGTATATCAAAGATCGGTATTGACAGAAGCAAACATGATTTTGATGGGAATGGCGATCCTATTGACCCGGCAACAGGTTCGGCAATGAGTGGCGAGCTTTTTAAAACAAGACCTGATCTGAATGCAGGTTTATATCTTTATTCCAGGGATTATTTTATCGGACTTTCCGCTCAGCAGATCATTCCGCAGAAATTACAGTTTGCAGATGATGCCACTTTTGCAACCAAAGGGAAATTGATACCACACGTTTTTTTACAGGCCGGTTATAGATTTCTTCTTACTGATGATATTAATGCGATCCCTTCTTTGATGGTGAAATATATTAATGGGTCATCAAAGAACGGTATTCAACCTGAAACCAATTTGAAGCTACAGTACCGTGACCTGTTTTGGGTTGGAGGCAGCTACCGTTACCAGGACGGGTATGCTGCCATGTTGGGATTAAATGCAGGTAATGCGTTCAATGTTGGTTATGCTTATGATTTTACCACGACAAGCCTGAATACCGTAAGCCGCGGGACTCATGAATTAATGATCGGTTTCATCTTAGGAAACAAATACAGTGAAGCATGCCCCAGATGCTGGTAGAATTATAACCTTACTATCTTCTTCGTGCGGGCAGATTTTAATATGTTCAATTGTTCCCTGGCCTTCTGCTGATTTTCCTTAACTGTCTGTATACAAATTTCTGTATCAGGGATACCAGTTATATTGTTTTCCTTCATTACTTTCTCAAGATCTATCAATGCCTTCAGGTTAAGGGAAAGGTGTGTTTGAATGCTGTCCAGTTTTATTTGTGCAAGAGAAGTATTTATTTTATCATTTACATTGTCCCAATTGATCTGGGCATAAGCAAGGCGTAGCTGGTTCTCGAGTTTATTCCAATTCACATTGTCAGTCTCATATTTATACGTTGACTTCAGTTTGAATTTCTCAGCAGTATTGAGGACCTCTGCGTAGTTTTTTTCAACGGCTTTCCATTCGGTCTCCTGTAATATTTTCTTTGTAGCGTCGATGGCTACTTTTACTTTTTTTTCCTCTTCAGGGGCCAGCTCGGGAATGACAGGTGTAGTAAAATTTACATGCATAAACGCCGGTGGAACTATTGCATCTTCAGTCGTTCTGTCAAATACAAGTTCGTCACCTGGTCCTGGCATTTCAACCATGTTCTTTTTTTGTTCCCTGGAAGGAAAATTCTTTGCTACCAAATTATTATTGGCAAGAATTGCTTTTCCATTCAGAAAATAATAAGGACTTAATTCACCTGTCAGGGCGTATAATTTTTTCTCAGTTCCATTATAGTTAACCGAAACAAGGAAATGAAATGATACAATGCCAAGCATCGTGAACAAGGCAAATGAAAGTTGTCTTAGTGGGTTCCAGCCTTTATTCCTCATCCCCAGTATTGATTCAACGCGATGAAGGAGGTCTGCATTTTTACCCGCTGCGGCCATTACCATCTGGCGTTGTTTGGTTTGTTCCAATCTTAAGAGTGCTGATGCATATTCCCCGGGTTTATATTGAAATTGTAAAACCATTTCATCACAGCTGTGCTCTCGCTCTTTTTCAATGCTTTTTACAAGCAATTTAACAAACGGGTTAAAGTATAGGATCGTCCTGATAAAACTTACAATTAGATTCAGGAAATAATCATAACGGTGAATATGACTTAATTCATGCAGAATAACCGCTTCTACCTGGTGCGGAGTTAAATTGTTGATTGCAGCAACGGGGATCAGGATGATGGGTTTCAAATAACCAATCGTAACGGGAGATGTTACCCATTCTGATAGCCAGATCTTCACATCCCTTGTAATACCCATGGCGGCTGCAGTTCTTTTTACATACATTCTCCAGTCAACATCTATTTTTTTCAGCCCGCTTGTTCTTATGAATTTTACAAACCTGTAGTTGCGAATGAACTGCCACAGGGGAGCTGCCAGTATTACGAGGTAAACAACGGCAGCATAGGGTAATACTTTTCCTGCGAAATAATTCCAGCCATTGTTATCAATAACGCCTGAATTATAGAAAGTGTTTATCGAATTAGTGCTTGATAGTAATGAATCTGTAAGTGTATAAATAAACCAGGCGAAACCTGAAAAAGCCAGAAGGATCGCAAGAGAAGTTTTCTGCGCCGCTCTCAATCTTTGAAATGAAACAGTGATCAATTGATAAATCGCCCATAATAAAGCCATTTGCCACAGGCTGTTTATAAGCGCCCATCCAAGGGATTGCAGGAAAGTTAGCTGGTTCATTACCTTAAAAGCTTATTTGTTTTTCAAGCTATCGATCATTTGCTGGATCTTTTCAAGCTCCTCATCTGTCGCTTTGTGCTCGCCTAACGCCTGGATCACCAGTTGGGTAGGAGAGCCACCAAACAAAGAATCGATCATTTTACCCAATAAATGTTTTTGCGTTTTTTCTTTACTTACCGCAGCCTGGTAAATATGGGTACGCATGCTGTCGTCTCTTTTCACCAAACCTTTCTCATGCATAATCTGCATCAGCTTAAGCGTGGTTGTATAGCCGGCATCTTTTAACGCCGCCAGTTCTTCATGGACTTCACGTACAGTGGCAAGACCTTTTTTCCAAAGAACCTGCAGGATCTCCAGTTCGCTTTCAGTGGGCTTGATATAACGGGTAGTAGCCATGGTTTTAATCTTTTATGACCCGAATATACGACTTATTTCGTATGGGCATAATTTGTTTGTCTAATTTAATTTTTTTTAACATGGATTAACATTAGGACGGATGAACGGTTAAAAGGTTACGATGAAGTAACGATCAGTGGGTATAAAAACTAAGTCCCGCTGTAGAAACAGCAGGACTTAAGTAATGGTTCTGATTAGATCGTTTAGTTATTTGTACTGAACCGTGTTTGCAGAATTAGTTTTGGTTACGACTGCTACAGGCTTAATTTCTTTCTTTTCTCCAAAGGTCACAGAGGACTCCTTCGGAGAGTTCTTATGGACAACTTTAGGCTCACTACTTTTCGAATTGCTGATCTGTGCAAGAGTAGGAGCGATGACCAAAGATACAATTGACATCAATTTGATCAAAATATTCATGGAAGGTCCTGATGTATCTTTAAAAGGATCACCAACAGTATCACCAGTTACTGATGCCTTATGTGGTTCTGACTTTTTATAGTAAGTCTCGCCATTGATCTCAACTCCCTTTTCAAAACTTTTCTTTGCATTATCCCATGCGCCACCTGCATTATTCTGAAACATTCCCATTAAGACACCGCTGACAGTAGCCCCCGCAAGAAAACCTCCCAGGGCTTCTGCGCCGAGGCCCGGCATAAAGCCGATAATAAGTGGAGAAACGATCGCTATTGCACCGGGGAGCATCATCTTTTTTATTGATGCATCAGTTGAAATAGCAACGCACTTGTCATATTCAGGTTTTCCTGTTCCTTCCATGATACCCGGGATTGTCCGGAACTGTCGTCTTACCTCTTCCACCATGCTCATTGCGGCTTTACCAACCGCTTGTATGGCGAGTGAAGAGAAGATGAATGGTATCATTCCTCCAATAAATAATGAGGCAAGAACATTTGCTTTATAAATATCGATACCGTCAATGCCGGAGACACCCACAAATGCGGCAAACAACGCAAGCGCAGTTAATGCAGCAGAGGCAATGGCAAACCCTTTACCCGTAGCTGCGGTAGTATTACCAACCGCATCGAGTACATCAGTTTTTTCACGAACTTCTTTTGGCAGTTCACTCATTTCAGCAATACCACCTGCATTATCGGCGATCGGACCAAACGCATCAATGGCTAATTGCATTGCTGTTGTAGCCATCATACCAGCAGCAGCAATGGAGACACCGTATAAACCCGCGCATTCATATGAACCCCAGATACCACCAGCCAAAACAAGAATGGGGAGCATGGTTGATTCCATGCCAACAGCTAAACCACCAATCACATTTGTCGCATGACCAGTTCCTGACTGGCGTACGATGGTCAATACGGGTCTCTTACCCATAGCGGTGTAATATTCGGTGATAATGCTCATTAGAGTGCCGACCCCAAGGCCAACCAATATTGCTCCCATTACCCCAGATTGAGTTATTGGAACAACACCCGGTTTTAAATTCTCTGCAACGAAAGCAGTATCCGACAAAAAATCCCTTTCAAGGTAAATAGCCGTCTCTGGCAATACGAAAAAGACAAGTGCAATAGAAGCAATTCCCGTCAATATGATCGAACCCCAGTTTCCTTTGTTCAATGCTTTTTGAACATTGTCTGTATTGATGCCTGCTGCATCACTAACGCGAACAAACCATGTACCCGCTATAGAAAACAAAATTCCGATACCGGCAATCAACATCGGAAGAACTATGGGTGATAAACCTCCAATGCTATCGGAAGTGCCTTCAAGAAATTTCGTTTGTTGACCAAGTACTATTGTTGCCAGGACAGTAGCAACATATGAACCAAAAAGATCGGCACCCATACCAGCAACATCTCCAACATTATCACCAACATTATCTGCAATGGTAGCAGGATTACGGGGATCGTCTTCGGGAATGCCTGCTTCAACTTTACCAACCAGATCAGCGCCGACATCGGCTGCTTTTGTATAGATACCACCACCAACACGGGCAAACAATGCTATTGATTC
>JAICPX010000596.1 GCA_025929635.1 Chitinophagaceae bacterium | reverse complement strand
GTGAGGTTAAGACTTATGTAAAGGAAGGGAATGTTTGTGCTAAGATCCGGGACGCAGCAAATGAAATAAAACCGCAACTCATAATTATTGGCAAAAACAATGCTGACAAACATTTTTCATTTTTAAAATCAGTTTGTCCCAATAAGCTTGCGAAATCAACCGGGTATCCGGTCATGACAGTTATGAAGAATACACTTGAAACAAGATTCAAGATAATTGTTGTTCCTGTAGGGCCTTTTATTCCAAACCGTAAGATCGAATTGGTAACTGAGTTTGCAAAAAAGTATAGAGCAGCAATTCATCTTGTCACAATCCCAGATGAAATTGTTATTGATGAATCAAAAGGAAGTTCTTTTCTCGAAACATTCAGGATTTTAAAAAATTCCCTTACGAGTCCTATAGAACACCATATAATGAAAGGTCACAACCTTCCAAAAGCCATTCTGGAATACGCCGAGTGTGTTGGCGCGGATTTGATATTAGTTAATCCTGGCACCGAAACTAAGATTTCAAGGCTCACAGGCAAACATATTAATGACGCACTCACAACGTCTTCCAAATTGAGAGTTCTGTCAATTGAGCCTGATCAGAATAATCGATTAGCGGCAAACTGATTAATTGAATGTGGAAAGGGAGCAATTGAAACTGAGCTATTGAGGTCCATTTAAGTGTAAAACGAATTAATATATAATGCGTCAGAGAAAATACATACCAATACTTCATTTTCTTATTCCTTTGGGGTTATTATTATGTGCTTTGTCTTCAGGCGCACAATTCAAAACAGGTACAACTTCTGGCTCTGGTCCTTTTATTTTCCTCATCATCTTTTTATTAATCATTTTAATGGCTGTGATATATATGTCTGTAACGATCAAAGAAATGATCAGTAAGAATAGAAAAAGAAAGCTAATAGATAAAGAGAAGAAATTTACGGAATATTTAAAAAATCTGGATAGTGACGAGATTGAGACCTTTTTAACGAAGAGAAAAACATTGGATAGTAACGATAAAATTGATACTTCTAAACTGAAAAATTTGCTTTTTTTAATCGCTGCTTTATTTGGCAGCCTGGTAGTGAATGCACAGGCAGGCGCCGAAAAAACCAGTTCTGTGCTCAGCGGAACTGGTTTTATTATAACTATCATATTAGTCCTTATACCCATTTTTGCCGGTATTGTTTTGATGCTTATTAAAATCAGAAGTGTTGTAAAAAAAATTCGCAATAAGCAAAACCAGGAAGAAGCAGATAAACTTGCCGACTATGTATCCGGCCTTTCCGACGAGAAATTAATAGCAGCTATGGCAAAGCGAAAGGCAGCCCTCGATTATCAACTTTCAAATTCCGAGTTATCAGGTGCAATACCTGCAACGGATGAAAAAGGGATTATCAATCATGCAGGCACTGCCAGCGGCCTCACATTTGTTGCCATAAAAAAGAAATCGGTAAAACGTCCGAATATAGATCCACAATTGTCTAAACTTATCTTATGGTACTTTGGCTGTGCCACTTTCTGGTTATTGTTTGGTACAACTGTAGGAGAATACTTAGGTATTAAGTTCGTTGCACCCGATACAGATCAAATCAGTTGGTTGAGTTTTGGCCGGCTTCGTCCCGTACACACCAATGCTGTTTTTTGGGGTTGGGCATCCTTGGCTATGCTGGGCCTTGGTTACTATATAGTACCGATGGTTAGTAATACAGCATTAGCTAGTATAAAAAAAGGATGGTATGCTCTCTATCTCATTAATGCATCTGTTATTTTAGGCACTATATGCCTCATGGCAGGTATCAATAACGGTGGTGGAGAATACCGTGAATATATCTGGCCGGTCATGTTGCTCTTTGGTATTGGAGTAATACTTACATTAATTAATTTTTTACAAACTGTTGCCAAAAGAAAACCAAATGAGATCTACATCTCCAATTGGTATATAGTGGCTGCTGTCATTTTTGCCATTGTTATTCTCTTAGTTGCATATTTACCGTTTTGGCAGAATGGTCTGGGAGAAACGATCATACAGGGCTATTATATGCATCAGGGTGTAGGTATGTGGTTTATGCTTTTCACTCTTGGTATCGTCTATTATTTTCTGCCGCAACAATTAAATAAACCAATTTATTCTTACAGTCTCGGTATCCTTGCTTTTTGGACACAAATTTTATTTTATACCCTCATCGGCACACACCATTTTGTTTTTAGTTCTATTCACGGGTGGCTTCAAACAATTGCGATAGTAGGAAGTGTAGGAATGATCATTCCTGTAGTTGCCGGCACCACTAATTTTATCATGACGTTCAAAGGAGCCTGGTATAAAATAACAGGTAGCTATACATTGCCCTTCTTTCTTGTAGGTATCATCTTTTATTTTACTGGCTCGATGCAGGGTACGGCAGAAGCATTCCGTTCTACTAATCTAATTTGGCATTTTACTGATTTCACTGTTGCTCATT
>JAICPX010000272.1 GCA_025929635.1 Chitinophagaceae bacterium | reverse complement strand
TTGGCAAAACCACAATTGATAAAGCAGTTCTTTACGCCAATGAAAATAACATCAGCATGTGGGAGGTGCTGGAAAAAGCAAAAACTTTTGGATTTAAAGCCGGTACACTCGAAGTGATCGATGCATTCATAACAATGATAAAAAGCTTTCAAAGCATGCTGAAAAAACATAACGCTTATGAAGTGGCTTTTCATGTTGGCAAGCAGACAAATTTTGTAAGGGAACTTTTCAATGATAAAAGTGCGGAAGGTGTCGCACGTTATGAGAACATACAGGAATTGCTAAACTCAATCAAAGAGTGGGTGGAAAGCCCGGATAATGAAGAAGGAGAACTGGTGGACAAAAGCCTTGGAGGTTATTTGCAGCAGATCACTTTGCTGACGGATGCAGATGAAAAGGACCCGAATGCAGATACTGTCAAGGTGATGACGATACATGCTGCCAAAGGCCTGGAGTTTTCGGTTGTATTTGTTGCCGGTCTTGAAGAGATGCTTTTCCCGAATGCACTTAGCATAAATACAAGAGAAGAACTCGAAGAAGAAAGAAGATTGTTTTATGTCGCCATAACAAGGGCCAAGAAAAGATTATGGATCACTTATGCAAATACACGGTATCGTTTCGGTTCATTAGTTCAAAATGAACCCAGCCGCTTTATTGATGAACTGCCTGAGAATTTTCTTGACCGGAGTTTTGCAGGCGGCGGAGCTAAAAACCAGCGGCACGAGTTTGGAAATGGGACTGCGTTTGAAAGAATGAGAGGTTGGGGCGGTCAGTCAGCTCCCGATAGCTATCGGGACGGCAGTCGGCAGTCAGCAAAAAGTGAAACCCCTTCTTATCTAACTCCAAAAACAAACATTCAAAAAGTTGTAGAACATGTTCCTTCTTCTGATTTTAAAGCAAGTGATATATCAAACCTGCAGGTTGGCCAAAAAGTGGAGCATCAGAAATTTGGTTTTGGTGAAGTGGTAAAAAAGGAGGGTGCCGCGCATAACCCGATTGCTACAATTAAGTTTGAGAACAATGGAGAGAAAAAGATCATGCTGAATTATGCAAAGCTTCGCATCGTAGAATAACATGCTGAATTGTTGTTCCCTCATCAAATTTTACGGCACGATATTTTTAGTGTTTATAGTGTATTTTCTAAACCTAAAAAAGAAAACTATGCAAAGAAAATTGTTAGGTCTGTTATTTGCCGCAGCAGCATATGGATTTTATAAATATTCAAGAATGTCTCCTGAACAAAAAGAGGACATCAAGAAAAAAGGCAGTGATCTATTGAAAAATTTGGGTGGAGTAGGAAATCACCCGAAGACGTCACAACCCGCAATGGTAAATACGGAAAATAATTATTAAGCAAATTATTGCACCAACCTGAGAGAGTTGCAACAGCAACTCTCTTTTATTTTATTCGCCGGGATGGTAAGATTTTTCTACATGTTTCATCACATCCTCTTTGTAAAATAAAACATCCTTGAATTCCCCTTTGCTGTACATCAGTGCCTGGTCAGCGAAATGTTTTGAATTTGGATCCCCGCTTTGTCCGCCCGTTAATAAGGACCTTGCTTTTATTCTCTTACCTCCGAAGGTCTCGAAGGACTCCTTTGGAGAGTCCTTGCGGACAAACTCAACTGCACAAACAAAGCTATTTCCATTATATCCATACCTCTTTTTTGTCCCGGAAAAAGTTCTACTGACAAATGAGGGGAGCATTCCCCATGAAGAGGCTGCAAAACCAACGGCAATGCTCGGCTTATTATCATCGAATTTGTTTTCAATATCTGAGGATATTCTTTGAAAGCGATTGATCTCACCCCATGGAATTTTCCAATTCCCAAATTTTGCGTTGAGATCATTTAAGGCAGCAACAAAAGGCAGGAGCAGATCATTTGCGTTTGTATTTGCAGCAAAATTTTTTGCCCTTTGCACCTGGTCTGCACCTGTCGTCCGGTTCAAAGCAGGTGATATCTTTTGTCCCCACTCGATCGCTAACGTTGTCGCAATAGAAGCTTCATCACAACGAAAATCCCAGCTCTTCAAAATGCCAATAGCCTCATAAAGCTTACTATAAATTGTATCATTGCCATGGACATTTTGTTCAAATCCTTTTACCAAAGCGGGAATTAGCACCTCAAAAGCAGCTAATCGCCTATCATATCCCGCTTTGATCACTTTATCAATTGTATATTTATTTTCTTCACTCAATACTCTTACTGCATTAATACCACGAAAATTCTCTCCATCGGGGGCCATGTAGGAAGGATAGTTCTCCTTTCCCGGACTGTAACTGCCGGCAACTGTAAATGGTGTTGAGTTGCAATTCTGCAACCAGCCGTTGACGGGATTAATACTAAGAACTGTTTCATTGATATTGTGATAACCTCTCCATTCGGTTGCAGCAATACTGCCATCTACTGGTTTGCTCCAATCGTACTTGTGATCCCTTTTAGGGACCCGGTTCCCATGCCAGTAAGCGATATTTCCTTCCGCATCCGCGTACACAGTATTGTTGGAAATATTTCCCTTCAAATCCAGTGTCTTTTTGAATTCTTCAAAACTTTTTGCTTTCGTTCTTTGCCAGCACTGAATTAAACCATTCATGATCCGGTTATCTGCTTTGACACTTATCCATTGTCCATTCTTTTTTGCCATCACTGGTCCATGGTGGGTAAAAAATGCATTGACATTAGTCGTCTCAATTCCATTTCCCTTTTTGGTCCTGATAGAAATTCGTTTTTGAATAACAGGTCTTGTTTTGCCCTCATAGGCATAAACCCAGCCATTCGCTTTTTTTGAAACTTTCTCAATATAACTATCGGCGGCATCGACTGCGCTTGAAGTATGCATCCACCCGCAATGTTCATTGAACCCCTGGTAAACAAAAAATTGACCCCATGTGACTGCGCCATACGCATTTAATCCTTCTTCGCTTACCATATGCACCTCGGGACGGAAATAAAATGTAACATGTGGATTGATGTAAAGAATTGCATTTCCCGATTCGGTGATCTTTGGAGAAATGGCAAACCCGTTTGAGCCTGTTAATTCTTCTTCCTTCTCATCAACTGAAATCGTCGTTACGGACGGTTCAGATGAATAAAAATTTCTAAGATCACCTGCTGTAATATCAGCTGTGCTAATAGCTCCTATACTTCCATCTGTCCACAATAAAGGATACCATGGCTTGAATCGATCTAATAATGCAGGTTTTGTGTTTGGATTATTGTGTAAATAATAATTGATCCCGTTAGCAAATGCATCACATAATTTCTTTAACCATACTGGCGCATTATTATAATCTTTTACGGCGTCTGCCGAATCGATCACCAATCTTATCAAAAGATCGTTATATAACTCGGTTTCACCTTTTACTTCGGCCATTCGACCCAGCTTTTCTATATAGTTCATCTCCACTCTCTTAAAATCATCTTCACATTGCGCATACAACAAACCAAAAACCGCATCTGCATCTGTTTTTCCATAAATATGCGGAATGCCCCAATTATCACGGATGATCGTAACGTTCTTTGCCTGTTGTTGCCACCGGGCGATCTCTTGTTTGGAAAAGGTCTGCGAGAATAAGTGAAATGGGAAAATCAGTAAAAGGAATAATCTTTTCATGACCCAATTTACAAATTATTCAAGCTGGTATTCTTTCCTGAGTATTTCTAAAAGTTGGTGATTAAGGATTGTATACGGGGTATAGTGCGCCTGCCGGGTTCCTCGTAGCATCAGGAGGTAATAGGAAGCCGTATTTTCAGCCTCTTTTCTTTTAAAGCCATCGATGTTTACGATGTTGCCGGCGAATTGAGTTTCCCTTTTTTCTTTAAGCGCATCGATGAGTGTTATCTGTCCTTTCTGGATGAACGCTTCATACCAGCTAAAATCATAATGTTTAATACTGAATGGTCGCAGATAAAATTCAATAAAACCGTATTCTTTTTCATTACGGCTTCTTATATTGGCTATTGACACGCTGAGTTTTCCAATACTGGCCTGCAGTTCGCTGTTTTTGAAGTAACGCAATTCGCCTGAGTTCCTGAGCTGATTTAAAATTCCGTCATTGGGTTCAAATAACAACTGTGTCGATTGGAGAAAAGTCCATGTAAATGCCGGGTAAAACCGGGTGGAAAGTTTAATTAAATTACTGTCTTTAACATAATCAATAAAGTAGGCACATTCACTTTCCTTTGTATTCCTTAGGGAAATTTTTTGTTGAACGGCAATTGAATCGGCATATAATTCTTTGTAGAGATTTCTTGCCAAAACTTTTGCTCGTTGGTCCTCCACATAATGTTCCCGCTCATTTTCAGCCAAAAAACCTGCAAAAACAGCAAGGAACAACATTAAAAATTCCCAGAAATAGTGCGTCCATTTTTTTCTTGATGAATGGGAGTGATGATGGACTTCCATGATGGTAGCCTGGTGTTTTTAATTTCATGAAAGATATGGCTAATTTTAAGAACTTTATCGACTGCTATGGGTAAACTGTTGCAAAACTTAATTGTTGTGATGTTGTTTGTTTGTGCTTTTGACAAAATCAATGCACAGTCAAAAGAAAATACACTTCACCAATTAAACGATCTGTTGATCAATACAGTGATGGATGATCTGTTTACACCGCCTGTATGCAGTCGAATTTATACTTACCCCAATATTGCTTTTTATGAATGTATTCGTTTTGATGATGCAAAGACACAACCACTATCCGGTAAATTAAATGGATTAAGAACATTGCCTGCTCCTTCTGAGTCAAACAACAATTTTATTTCGGCCTGTATTGCATTTTCAATTGTGGCACAAAATCTTGTTGGCTCAGAATATAAGATCGAAGAATGGAGAACACGCTTCGCTGATTCAATACAAAAAACTATTGATGCTACTGCATATAACACCGCATATGATCACGGAAAACAAATCGCAGACAGCATTATCGCCTGGTCAAAACACGATGACTATTTAAAAAGCCGCGGCATGATGCGCTTCACTGCTTCAACGGCTGCGGGTACGTGGCAGCCTACACCCAATGATTATGCTCCGGGACTCGAACCGAACTGGAACGTATTGCGACCAATGATCATGAAGTCTTGTGCACAATTCTCTTCTGCTCAAAAATTAAAATACAGTGCGTCCAAACAATCCCTTTTCTATAAGAATGTGATGGAGGTTTATACTATTTCAAAAAAGCTCGACAGTAATCAGCGAACAATTGCATTGTATTGGGATGACAATCCAAACTCTTCTGTAATTGAAGGTCATTTGACCTATTTCATTCATAAGATCTCCCCGGGTGGGCATTGGATGAAAATCGCGGGCCATGCCTGTAAGCAAAAAAATATCTCGCTGGTAAGAACGGCCCAGGCTTACGCCTTGACCAGCATTGCCATTTATGAAGCATTTATAAGTTGCTGGGATGAAAAATATAAAACCAATCTTATCCGGCCGATAACAGTCATCAATAATACAATTGATGAAAAATGGGAACCCATGATACAAACGCCGCCATTCCCGGAATTTACCAGTGGCCATGCGGTTATTTCCAATGCTGCAGCAGCCGTACTTACAATTTTGCTTGGTGATCATCTTTCATTTACTGATGAAACTGAGATTCCCTTTGGTCACAAACCAAGAACTTTCCGATCATTTAATGAAGCTGCGAAAGAGTCTACGATCAGTCGTGTGTATGCGGGTATACATTACCCCGAAACAGCAAGAATAAGTATCATACAAGGTCAGCAGGTCGGTAAATATGTTGCTCAAAAATTATATGGTCCTTCATCGGTGAAAACAAAACCTTAATGAAAAAACACTCTTTTATATCCATACTGATCATTGTTTCTGCTTTTGCAAGTGCACAGGAAACGAAAAAACTCTTTTCCCTTATATCACCAAATATTACCGGTATTGACTTCAGAAATGACATTATAGAAGATGGAAACATGTTTTACTATAAATATGAATATCTCTACATAGGTGCCGGGGTCGCTGCCGGCGATATTAATAATGATGGGCTGCAGGACCTTTATTTTTCTTCTACCCTTGGTTCAAATAAACTCTATTTGAATCTTGGTGACATGAAATTCAAAGACATCACTCAACAAGCTGGTGTAAGTGCTTCCACCGGCATGAAAACCGGCGTGAACATGGTCGATATTAACAATGATGGTTTCCTGGATATTGTCGTATGTAAATCGGGACCAACCGATCCGGCAGCAAGAACAAAACATGTATACATCAATAACGGCAACCTGACATTTACAGACAAGGCCAAAGAACTTGGCTTGAATGATGCGAGCTTTTCCACTCAATCTTATTTTTTTGATTATGATAAGGACGGTGATATGGATGTGTTC
>JAICPX010000364.1 GCA_025929635.1 Chitinophagaceae bacterium | reverse complement strand
TTTGTCAGCATGTCTTCATACATCTTGGAGTGACTCCACGCACATGCAATCTCCCCGGGTCTCATTCCTTTTGAGTAACGATGGTGTTTTCTTGTCAGCTCCTCACTGTATATGTTTTTTTCAATCAGCTCGGCAGGGGTGAACTCGTTTTTATCGGCGCCGAAATAGAATGAATAATCAAGCCCATCAAACCTTTCTGAAAACAAAACTCTTCTTTCCTCAGCTGGCGTTACTGATAGCACATATATATGATCATAATAGTCATTCAACTGATTAAATGCGCTGTTCATCGGGTCTAATTTCAGAAATTCCTGCGATATCCAGAAAATAGGTCACAGGATCAGCCGGGTATTTTTTTGTAAAAATATCAAAGGATTCTTTTCCCATCGCTTCGAGGTTGTAACGGTTTTGCCAGGCTTTCTCTAATACACCATCGATTGCTACTGCCGAGACTTCATTTGCTATCCATCCATTCACATCGTCGTTGATCCATAAAGGCATGTCACCGACATTACTTCCTATCACCGGTCTGGACATGGCCATTGCTTCTGTTACCGAAATCGGCATCGCATCAATATGGGTTAGCTGTAATACCACATGCGACCAGGTTAGAACCGCTGGAATATCGTATGAGTATCCTTTCAAATAAACTTTTTCACTCAGGCCTGCTGTTTCGATCAGGTTTGCCAGCGTGCCGGCATCGCTTCCTTTCCCATAAATATGAAGCTGCCATTTTCTGGCTTTCCATTTTTCTGCGGACAAGGCTTTAATTAATATGTCCTGTGCTTTTCTTTTGAGGTCCAGTTGCGCCAATACGATAAAATTAAGATTATCATTAACTGAATTTACAAAAGGAGTGTAGTGAGTCGGCGCAGTAAACGTGATCGGGTTAAAAAGAACCCGTTGGTTTGGGATAAGTACAGAGTTTGTCTTAGCGATCTCTGAAAAGATCCTTGCTGCGTCACCAATATTCATTTTCGCTTTTCTCACCCATTTAATAAACAACTGCTTTTTACCAGGAGACAATTTTTCTCTGTCGTAATTATGGTAGACCACGGAATAATTTTTGCAACGTCGATGAACGCTTTTCAAAGGGCCATGTACGATATCTTTCCATCCACCCTGGTTGATGATGACTTCATCATAGTTTTCAAGCGGGAGTTTTTGAATCGCCCTTTTCAATTTCATCTTTTTCCAGGGTGATGTCGTCTCATTTCGGCCGGCCAATGGATACAATTCGCAACCCGCATTGGTGAGTTGATCAAGTTTATCTTGTTTAGCCGGCCAGTTGAAATAACACACAGCCACCTTAACGCCTTTTTGTGCAAGATGAATGGCTGAACGAAACCAGATCTCTTCACTGCCGCCCCAGCTATCGCTGTTCATCAAGGAAAGAAAGAATACTGATCTCATGATTTATCCTGGCTTATGTGCAACAACGATATAATTAAGAGTAAAGATCTCATCCCTGTATTTTTTATCCAGCCAAATAGCGAAATGATTTCTGAGTTGTGTCAGGCGCAATTCCATGAAAAGTATCTTTTTCAATTTTAGAAAGAATCCTTTTTTCTTTGAAAAAGAATGATAAAGCATGTTGGTTCTGAGTTGGTAAATAGCAGCCCATTTGCCCCCGTTTGGTTTAATATAGTCGATTTCTAACCCTCCTTCCTTAAAGAGTTCTTTTAACGCATGAGGTGTAAAACGAAAGAAATCGTAGGGCTCTTCATGTTTTTCCCAGGCAAAAGGGACCGTAAGCATAATATGCCCACCAGGTTTCAGGACCCTGTAAATTTCTTTTATCATAGTATGATGGTCATAAACATGTTCAAGTACCTGCGTACATAAGATCGAATCAAAACTGTTGTTATCAAATTTCAGATCAGTAGCAAGACAAATTACGTCTACCCGGTTTTTGTCGCTTTGAATGACATCACAACCGATCCGGGTTTGAGTCAACGGTTTATAAAGCGTTTCATAAGGCTTGTTGCCGCAACCAAGATCGAGGAAATTTCCACGGGCATATTTTTCCAGCGCTTCTTTTATATCATTAATAAGAAAATATAAATGAATATAGTGAGGGTCTTTAGTGCGGATATGCCAATCATTTAGCCGCGGAATGTTTATTTGTCGATCCATATGTAATGCTGATCAAATCATCAAAATTGAATTTTTTTCAAATGTCGGATTTTTTAGTTTCCAACAGGATCGGTCGTATTTGGCATTGCAAACCCCATGGGCCGCAAATATCACGTTGGGACAAAAAAAGGTGTCCAATATGTAAAACCTGTAAATTATATAAGGTTTAATTAGAAGTGTATAACAATGATATTAGCGAAAACCTTCACTTTTATGACCGGGTGTTAGATAGACTTTAATGGGCTATTTGCACCTAAAACCCTTCACAATGAATTCAACAATAACTCGCATCCCGAAAAAGATTACTTTGACCGAAAGTAATTATGACACGACCCAATTCTTATCCGCCTTGGTCCACGAGGTTCGAAACCCACTAACTAATATCAACCTGGCCGTTGAAGCACTCGAATCAACGTTAAAAGACGCCGATCTGAAAATATATTTTGACATCATTTTACGAAATTCAGCAAGAGTTAATCACTTAATAACCCGGCTCCTTACATCCAATCTGGCTCATAGGGAGACAGGTCATAAGTACTCTATTCACCATTTGCTTGATGAAGTAATTGAAATGGAACAAGATCGCATCCGTTTAAAAAACATTTCCGTAAAAAAGGAATATGCCTCACAGGATTGCAAAATAGTATTAGATAAACCTAAAATGAAAATTGCGTTGACTAATATCATAATAAATGCGGTTGATGCTATGACGCCACAAAAAGGTCAATTAACTGTAATAACAAAAGCAAATAATGGAATACCTGTTATACAGATAAAGGACAATGGATGCGGAATCAGTAAACAGAACTTGAAAAATATTTTTTTACCGGATTTTTCCAACAAACCGGGAGGGCTGGGTATCGGGTTAGCTTCAACTTTTCGGATACTTAAATTAAATCATGTTGGAATTCATGTTGAATCCGAAGAAGGGGCTGGGACATGCTTTATTCTTTCATTTTGTAAAAGCCAACAACCCCATAAATTTAAATACGTAAACAGGAGAAATTCTCAGAAGAAACTGCAGGCAGTTGCCTAAAGAGGCACTTTGTTAAGTTTACCGTCCATTCGGAACTAAAGAGAGCCTTATCCTCCCCAGCCTTCCCGATCCAAACTTCGATACTGAATTGCTTCAGCCAAATGCTCGGGCTTAATTTGTCCACTTGCACTCAGGTCAGCGATCGTTCGTGATACTTTCAAGATCCTGTCATAAGCTCTGGCAGAAAGATTGAGTTTTTCCATTGCATTTTTTAATAAGTTCCGTCCAATAGTATCGATCTCACAGATCTCTTTCAGCATTTTGCTGCTCATTTGTGCGTTGCAATAAATGCCTGGATTATTTTTATAACGTTCAGCCTGTAATTCTCTTGCTTTGATTACACGGTCACGAATGGATGATGAGTCATCTGAAGATTTTAGCGATGACAGTTCATTAAAAGGAACAGGCGTGACTTCCACATGCAGATCGATACGATCAAGCAACGGGCCAGAGATCTTGTTTAAATATTTCTGCACGGTACCGGGTGGACAAGAGCATTCTTTTTCAGGATGATTAAAAAAACCACAGGGGCAGGGATTCATCGAAGCAATCAGCATGAACGAGGCAGGAAAGTCCAACGCGATCTTTGCTCTTGAGATCGTCACTCTTCTTTCTTCCATCGGTTGTCGCATTACCTCAAGTACCGTTCTCTTAAATTCAGGCAATTCATCAAGGAATAAGACACCGTTATGTGCCAGTGAGATCTCGCCGGGCTGCGGATTACCGCCACCTCCAACCAGGGCAACATCTGAAATAGTATGGTGTGGTGAACGAAATGGCCGTTTGGAAACTAATGTTGAATGCTCCGGTAACTTACCTGCCACTGAATGGATCTTTGTTGTTTCTAATGCTTCATGCAGCGTAAGCGGCGGAAGTATTGTTGGCAATCGTTTTGCCAACATTGTTTTTCCTGCACCCGGCGGACCGATCAATATTGCATTGTGACCACCTGCCGCTGCTATCTCCAAAGCCCGTTTAATATTTTCCTGTCCTTTTACTTCAGCAAAATCTATTTCGTAATCATATTGTGAATTGAAGAATTCTTCTCTTGTATTCACTACAACAGGTTCAAGTCCTTTTTCATCATTTGAAAAAAAATTGATGACTTCTTCGATCGTATCGACTCCATAAACACTCAGACCACTCACGATTGCTGCTTCTCTTTCATTTGCCTTTGGAATGATCAGCCCTTTGAAATTGTCTTTTCTCGCTTGTATCGCTATGGGTAATGCTCCTTTGATCGCCCTGAGTTCACCATCAAGACTCAGCTCCCCCATGATCAGATATTTCTCAATTATGTCAGGATTAGGAAGATATTCAGACGCAGCTAAAATGCCAACGGCGATAGGAAGGTCAAAAGCGGTACCGCTTTTTTTAATATCGGCAGGCGCCATGTTCACCACGACTTTTGTTCGTGGCATTTGATAGCCCAGTGACTTGATGGTGCTTTCAATTCGTTGTAAACTTTCTTTTACGGCATTGTCAGGCAAGCCAACAATAACGATGCCGATGCCAGTGCTCATCCAGTTCACTTCATTAGTAATAGTGATGGCTTCAACACCATAGACAGCGCTGCCATAGATTTTTACAAGCATTGTTTGACCGTTGCCAGGCGGAAGTTAGAGAAATATCCAGGCCAGTCCATGTTGCTTTATGGCCGGTCCATGAGAAAAATCTTTTAAAAAATATTATTGTTGTGATGACTTCAGAAAACCTGCAAGTAGGAAGGATAATACTTTCCATCGGGATGACAGTCTGGTTGCAGCGGGGTACCTATTCAAGAGATATGAAGAGGGAGATAAATACTGAGATCTATATCAG
>JAICPX010000570.1 GCA_025929635.1 Chitinophagaceae bacterium | reverse complement strand
ACTCAAGATTTTTTTAATATCCTTTGTTGGTTTGGAGAGAAAGGAACACTACTGACAACCATGGGAACACTACGGACAACTGTGGGCATAACCATCCTATATTTTTATTAGTCTTTATTAGTTTGAAGAAAAAGGAACATTACGGACAACGAGGCGAAAATTTATTTTAATTCTTCCTTAATATCCAAAACTACTTTAGCAATCTCTTCGCAAATGTCTCCCCTTCTATTCATACCTTCCCGGTTTGTCATAATAGCAATGGAAATTTTTTTTGCCGGTGAAATAAATATAGTCAACATATTACTCACCCCAGGTGTTTGGCCTCCATGAAATATTTCGGTGTAGCCATAAAATTTATCATTGGGTTCGTAACAACCCCATCCCAGGCCGTAAGAAGTAAAACTTCCATTGGATAATTTTGGATTTTCAATCATTTGCATAAAAGATTTTTCCCTGATGATCCTGCCGCTATACACGCTTATTGAAAAACTAACAAGATCATTTGCAGTTGTTAGAAATCCTCCCGCAGGCACACGATCACTGGGATCATGTAACCTCGCATTAATAATCTCATTGCTGGTAGAGTCGTAACGATAACCGCGGGCACGGTTCGTGATCACCGAATTGCAATCATCAAAGACAGTGTTATTCATTTTTGCAGGCTTGAAGACATGATTTATCATGTAAGTCATATATTCCATTTTAGCCGCCTTCTCCAAAACACAGCCAAGCAGATTGTAATTAAAAGATGTGTAAGAATAATTAGCACCGGGCTTAAAGATCAGGCTGTCGTCTTTAAAAATAATTAAGGCATCAGAAATATTATTGTAGTGTCGCGTATTTACAACTTCACTGTCCCGATATGTTCGTATCCCACTTTGATGCATCAATAGCTGCTGAATAGTTATCGGCCATTTTTTCAAAGGGAAATCATAATACTTCTGAACCTGATCATTCAGATCGAGCAATCCTTTTTCATTAAGCTGCATGATTGCAGTGGCGGTCATTGGCTTTCCAATAGAAGCGGATCGAAATTTTGTAGACGTTGTAACCGGGACAAAATTTTCCAGGTCTGCGAAACCATAACCATTTTCCCATACAATGACAGTATCAATCGATATCGCAATGCTTAAACCAGGAATATGCTGGCCCGACATTTCTCTGCCGATTATTTTTTCAATACTGTCAATCTTTGATTTGGAGAGTTGAGCCTGGCAGAACAGGGCATTCGCAAAGAGAAAGGAAATAAGGATTAATCGGTCGTACATTTTGTAAATTTAGGATCGCCGGCGAATTTAAAATTGTAAGAAATTAGCCCTCTTCCCACCTATATCCTTCTATATTGTTTTGGTAATAATCCTGTTAAATTGCAAAAAGTTTTTGTGAAATGACTCTGATCATAAAATCCGCATTCATAGGCAATTTCAGTAAGGGAATGCGTGGAATTTCTTAGTAAAGGCAGAGCTCTGTTAATTTTTGCTCTTCGCATATATTCTCCCAAAGTACAATTGAAGTATTTTGAAAAATTTTTTGAGATAGTGACCGGGTGAACCTGAAGCTGATCAGAGAAATCAAGAAGGGTGAAGGAATCATTGCAATTATCATTAAGAAGTTCACTTATCTGCTTTACCCAGTGAGGAAACCCTTTATCCTTATTTTCCTGATCCATTTGAGTTAATTCCAGACAAAGCTGATTAATTGATAATGAAGAATAAGTGTCGCTGATATAGCATTCACGAAGTATTTTTAACATTATAATCTTGCACCGATGTTCGTGATAAATTGAGAGATGTTCCTGTCGGGGATATTTCACCTGGTGGTGATCAAAAAAAGCCGCAGCAATTTCAATATTAAAGACTCTCGTAGAATCAAGGTAATTAACGTTTCTATGTATCGTTTCCGGGTGATAAAAAAGAAGGGTTCCCAAAATATGCTGTCGTTGCCAACCCTTCCTTTGTTCGGTATTGCCGCCATTTAATATATGGGAGAAACGCAAATTCTCATGGTAATGCCACTCTGAACAAAAGTCTTTTGTATAAGTTGTTTCGCTAGTGGAAATATTTCCGAAAGAATTTTCATTTTTTTTCGAACCAACAAAACAGCCTTTCGAAAAACATTTCGGATTACCAATAGACGCATTTTCCACTATATCGGGAGTTTCTGTTCAACTAAATTAATACTTTAGACGTTTTGAAATTCCCATTTGCACTCGATAATTCTATTAAACAAATTTGCGAATGCCCATTGGGCTGCGGTTTGCGGCCAATTAACTGCCTGCTCCTGCAACGCCGATGGCTGGTCCCAACTTGTCCCGCCTCAGGCGGGAGACTAAGCATAACGACTCAAGATTTTCTTTATATTCTTTATTGATTTTTGAAGGAGAAAGGAACACTTCGGACAACAAGGAACTCTAATGAAGAAGTCGTGATATTCAGCTGTCCCTTTTCTAATCCTTGCCCAATATGCCTCTTACCCATTTTTCAATATCATCCTTTGTCTTACCTGTCTTTTGTGCTATTCGGCCCCAGAACTGTTCATCTTTTCCTTCTTCATATTTAAGATCATCGTCGGTGAGATTAGCATATTTTTCTTTTAATTTTCCTTTCCACTCCTGCAATTTGCCCATTATTCTCAGTGAGTCCATAAAAAACATTTTGCGATTAAGAATAGATATCAACATTTTTAGGGTTAAAAATTGTGCCAGAGTAACTAAGGCGCTCCTGATTATTTTGCTCCTGTATTTCTGAAACTGATTTCAATAGGTAGTTT
>JAICPX010000401.1 GCA_025929635.1 Chitinophagaceae bacterium | reverse complement strand
GGCGATAAGATCATAATCAAACATGCAGAAGTGCTGGATAAGCAAGGAAATTTTTATATCGAAAATTTGCGTGCCGCAAATGCCACAGCCACTTATTATTTATCAGGGAAAGGTGAAGATGTGTGAGAACCGCATTTCACTTTTTACGGTTTTCGTTATATTAAGATCGAAGGGGTGAATGAGATCAAACCTGATAACTTTACAGCAGTTGCATTGTATTCTGCGATGAAACCAACGGGGACGTTTACTTCATCTCACCCGTTACTCAACCAGCTTCAGCATAATATTCAATGGGGACAAAAAGGAAATTTTGTGGATGTGCCTACTGATTGCCCGCAACGTGATGAGCGTTTGGGATGGACCGGCGATGCACAGGCGTTTTCAAGAACAGCGGCATTCAATTTTGGTGTAAATAATTTCTTCGCCAAATGGTTGCGTGATGTGGAGGCTGACCAGCAACCCAACGGTAGCGTACCCTTTGTCATACCTAATGTACTTGGCGCTGGTGCCGGTGGCTCTACAGGTTGGGCAGATGCGGCAACGATCATTCCGTGGAATATGTACCTCGCTTATGGAGATAAGAAAATCCTGGAGAACCAATACAACAGCATGAAAAATTGGGTGGGGTATATGGAAAAGGCAAGTAAGAATTATTTGTGGAACACGGGATTTCATTTTGGTGACTGGTTATTCTATCGTCCCTTTGATGACAATGATGGAAGATCTGCCGTTACTGACAAGTATTTGATAGCCCAATGTTTCTTTGCTCATTCTGTTCAGCTCATGATCAATACGGCAAAGGTCCTTGGCAAAAATGATGATGTGGCCCGGTACTCAGACCTGTTGAAAAATGTGAAAGAGGCTTTTGTCAAGGAATATGTGACTCCAAACGGGAGACTGGTATCAAGCACGCAAACTGCCTATGTACTTGCCTTGAATTTTGATATGCTGCCAGAAAATTTGCGTGAGCAAACTGTTCAAAAATTGGTCGACAATATAAAAAGTTATAATAACCACCTTACGACTGGATTTCTCGGAACGCCTTATTTATGCCATGTATTAAGCCGGTTTGACAAAACGGATGTTGCTTATACTTTGTTGATGCAGGAAAGCTATCCATCGTGGTTGTATCCGGTGAAAATGGGAGCAACAACTATTTGGGAAAGATGGAATGGTATTCGTCCCGACAGCACATTTGAACCCGCATCAATGAATTCATTTAATCATTATGCGTATGGCGCAATCGGTGATTGGATGTATCGTGTTGTGGCCGGTCTCGATACGTATGACGATGCACCTGGTTACAAGCACATAAGAATTAAACCGAATATTGGTGGTGGCTTAACCCATGCATCGGCGAGCCTTGAAACGTATTATGGGAAAGCAAGCAGCGGTTGGAAGGTAGAGGGGAATAAGGTTATTTTGGATGTTGAAATCCCTGCAAATACAAAAGCCACGATTATCCTGCCGGTTTCAAATGCTGCACTTGTGACGGAAAATGGGAAGCCATTAGGAAAAGATATTGAAGTAACAGGAGCTGAGAGCGGAACCATTCAATTAAAAATCGGTTCAGGCAAATATCATTTTGAAGTACCAAAATAATTTTCTGTGCTTCCGTGGCTATTATTGCCACAGAGATACGGAGGGCACTTATTCATTTATGCTTATTATGATTAGAAAACTAATTTTTGCGGTAACAGTTCTTTTATTTTCTATACAAGCACCTTCACAAAAAATAGATCCTTCCTTATTAAAAAACACATGGTCCGCCTTTTGGATCACAGCTCCTGATGCCCCGGCAAAAGGCTATGGCATATATTATTTCAGAAAAAAAATTTCAATAACTGAAAGACCGGGCTCATTTATTGTTCATGTTTCAGCAGACAATCGATATGTCTTGATCATCAACGAGAAATTTGTTTCGCTTGGCCCGGCAAGAAATGATCTGTTTCACTGGAACTTTGAAACCGTTGATATAGCTCCTTATTTACAACAAGGTTCAAATGTTATTACGGCTACAGTTTGGAATGAAGGAGAACACAGGCCAGAAGGACAGATATCAAACCGCACCGGATTTTTATTACAAGGGAACACAACTAAGGAAGAGATCATCAACACTAATAATTCCTGGAAATGTTTAAAGAGTTCAGCATATACGCCACTGACGGGTATTGGCTATAGCGCTTATTATGTTTCGGGTCCCGGTGAGTTAGTGGATATGAATAAGATGCCCGATGGCTGGATGAAAAATGATTTTGATGATAACACATGGCCGAACGCCACAAAAGCTCACTGGCGTGGAGGAACGCCAAAAGGCGTTGTCGATATCGCCGAGTGGATGCTGGTTCCTTCAACCTTGCCACCTATGGAACTGAAAGTGCAGAGGTTCGCGTCTGTAAGAAAAAGCGAAGGGGTGACGATCCCAACCGGATTTCCCGGAACAAAGGCTTCAATAACGATCCCGGCAAATACTCGAGCATCATTCTTATTAGATCAATCTTTTCTTACAAATGCTTATCCCGAATTAGATTTTAGTAAAGGAAAAAATGCCACCATTTCCTTAATCTATGCAGAAGCCTTGTTTAATGAAAAACCGGATGGACCAGGTAAAACTTTTCGTAAGGGCAATCGTAATGAAGTGGAAGGAAAGACCATTGCAGGCAGAAGAGACAGTATTATTTCAAATGGAAAGGACAATCAATATTTCAGTACACTGAACTGGCGGACATTTCGTTACATACAAGTCAACATCGCGACAAAAGATGAACCACTGATCATTGAGGATATTTATAATCTATTCACCGGTTATCCTTTTCAATTGAATGCGAGTTTCAATGCTAATGATAAAACGCTGGATAACATTTTTGAGGTCGGGTGGCGCACAGCCAGAGCATGTGCATGGGAAACATACATGGACTGTCCTTATTATGAACAATTGCAATACATCGGTGATACAAGAATACAGGCATTGGTTTCGTTGTACAACAGCGGGGATGATCGGCTGGTAAGAAATGCGATCACACAAATGGATCTTTCCAGGATGGCTGAAGGAATTACATTAAGCCGTCATCCATCTTTTTCTCCGCAGCAGATCCCGACTTTTTCGTTGTGGTATATCGGCATGGTAAGTGATTACTGGATGTACCGCGGCGATAGCGCTTATGTAAAAGACAAACTACAGGGAATAAGAGATGTGTTGTGGTTCTTTAACAAATATCAGAATGTGGAAGGTTCATTAAGAAACGTTCCGTACTGGATCTACACAGATTGGGTAGAAGGAAAAACAGGTTGGCCGGGTGGGGTAGGGCCCATCGGCAAAGATGGAAGTTCCGCCTTATTGGATCTTCAACTATTACTTGCTTTCCAAACTGCAGCAAGGCTGGAAGCGGAATTGGGATTACCTGCCATGTCAGCTTTGTACCAGCAGAAAGCCACACAACTTCAACAGACCATACAACGCAACTATTGGGATGCAGCAAGAAAACTTTATGCCGATACAAAAGATAAAGACAAGTATTCACAACATGCAAATACACTGGCGATACTGACTAACACTATAAAGGGAACCGCCGCAACTGATCTTGCCAGGCGTCTATTAACTGAAAAGACCTTATCACCTGCTTCTATCTATTTTAAATATTACCTGCACATGGCATTGATAAAAGCCGGGCTTGGAAATGATTATTTGAAATGGTTGGACAAATGGAAAGAAAATATTGATATGGGATTGACGACATGGGCGGAGATATCAGAGATCGATAATGCCCGATCCGATTGTCATGCATGGGGATCAAGTCCGAATATTGAATTTTTCAGAACCGTACTGGGCATTGATACCGATGCTCCAGGTTTCAGGAAAGTAAAGGTGGAACCCCACCTGGGCGATTTGAAAAATGTAAATGGCAAAATGCCACACCCCAAAGGGTTTATTTTGGCGAATTATCAATTTGAAAATAACAAATGGAGTATTGAGATCACATTGCCAGGACAGGTCTCCGGCAGATTTATCTGGAAAGGGAAAACCTATTCATTAAAACCGGGAACAAATAATTTTTCTTTGTAATTTTTTAATTCAAGCATAATGAAAAGCAAAATTGCATTTATCATTTTTGGAGTCGTGTCTCTTGTCGCATGTAATGACAATAAAGATGCTGAAACTAAGATATCAACCCAGTCAACCGGTGCGATCGACGCCAAAGATTGGAAGTTTGGGATTGCATTGTGGACATTTCACACCGTGAATTTTCCCGAATCATTGGATAAAGTTGATAGTGCAGGTTTGAAATATATTGAACCAAACACATTTCATAGTGCCGGACCTTCTCTTAAAGATTCTTTGATAGGACGATTATCTCCCGCCGGCATCGATAAATTAAGATCAATGATCAGTGATAAGGGGTTGATATGCGAATCGATTTATATCGCAGGAGATTCAACTGTTAATTCATGGAAGAAGCAATTTGACATTGCAAAGCG